>DOIU01000307.1 GCA_003511825.1 Gammaproteobacteria bacterium
AGGCGTCGAAGGGTTGGAGTTGTCATATAATGACAACTGGTTGAATGGTCAATCAGGTAAACGCCGCGTCGTGCGCGACTTGCGACGGCGTGAAATCGATAGCTTGGAAGTCGTTCGTCAGGCACGTCCCGGCAGGGATCTAACACTCAGCATTGATAAACGCATCCAGTATCAAGCGAATGTTGCTTTGGGTGAGGCCGTCGAGAAGCAAAAAGCATTTTCAGGTTCGCTGGTCCTAATGGATGTCCAAACAGGCGAAGTGCTTGCGATGGCGAACGCGCCATCCTACAACCCCAACAATCAGCAGGAGCGGGCCAGCCATAGCAAAAAGCGCAATCGTGCCGTAACCGATCAGTTTGAACCCGGCTCAACCATGAAGCCTTTCACTATTGCGGCGGCTTTGGAGTCGGGTCTGTTCAGCCCCGATGACATCATTTACACCTCACCTGGATACTACAAAGTTGGGCGTTATGAGGTGAAGGATGCGCTTGATTATGGCTGGTTGGATTTGCGCGGGATCATCAAAAAATCCAGTAATGTCGGAGTCACCAAGATTGCTCAGCAGCTGGATTCTGAGCAGATGTGGGGTGTTTTGGACAAATTTGGATTTGGCCAATTGCCAGGCAGTGAATTCCCTGGGGAAATCGCTGGGCTCCTGAATCATCCCTCATTGTGGCATTCCGCTGAACAGTTTGCACTGTCTTATGGATATGGTTTAGCTGTAACAACCTTGCAGTTAACACGCGCCTATGCTGCGATTGCGAATGACGGTGTTATGCCTGACGTGTCTTTTGTTAAGCAGGATAGCCGCGGTCCGGGAAGCCAAGTGATTTCATCGCAGACGGCACAGCAGGTCGCGAAAATGATGGAAGCGGTCGTTAGCAAGGAAGGGACAGGGTACCGGGCGCGCATTCCCGGTTACCGCGTAGCGGGTAAGACGGGGACTTCGTATAAGTCTTACTCAGGTGGCTATGACGAGGAACGTTACATATCATTGTTTGCGGGGTTTGCGCCGGCAAGTAAACCTCGATTGGCGTTGGTTGTGGTATTACATGACCCGTCGGCAGGAGAACATTATGGTGGCCAAGTCGCGGCGCCCGTGTTCGCGCGCGTGATGGGGCAGGCACTTCGGATTTTGGGTATCAAGCCTGACGATTGGGGGAGTCTGGCCGCGCAGGTGGCAACCACAGTCACACCGAAGGAGCGCCTGTGATGGGTGCTGCGAAGCCTCAAGTCTGGGCCTTAGCTGATTTGTTCTCGGATGTTGCACTATCTGATGCAGATGCAGGCAAAGCGGTTTTAGGCTTGGCGCTCGACAGTCGGCAGTGTCAAAAAGGGTATGTGTTTTTCGCGCTTGCAGGTGATTCTACCCACGGTCTACGGTTCTTGTCGGCAGCGCTGGCCCACGGGCTTGTGGCGGTGGTTGTCGATGATGCGGACATTGAAGTCAATGAGCACATACGTGACCGTATTGAAGCATCGGGTGCTGCACTTATCGCGTTGCCTGCGGCTGCCAAGCAGGTGGGTGTGGTTGCTGCTAGGTTTTATGGTAATGATGCTGGTGATTTCAGCGTAATAGGCGTGACGGGTACCGACGGTAAAACCTCGGTGACAAGTTTTATCGCTCAAAGTCTCGGCGAGTGTGGCGTCACAGCGGGCTTGATAGGGACGGTCAAATGGGGTGTGCCCGGCCATTATCACATGTCAGATATGACAACTCCTGATCCCATTCAGTTACAACACTATCTCTTTGAAATCCGAAGCCATGGAGCTGGTATTGTCTGCATGGAAGTCTCTTCGCACGCTTTGGACCAGGGGCGTGTGGCGGGCGTACCGTTCAAAGTGGCGGTGTTGACCAATCTTGCTCGTGATCATCTGGACTACCACGGTACTGTCGAAGCGTATGCGGAAGCTAAGGCGCAACTGTTTTCATGGCCTGGCTTGGATGCTGTGGTCATCAATGCCGATGATGACTTCGGTCAGAAGCTGTTGCAGAAACCAACGGATGGTGTGAACGCGGTGAGCTATTCAGTGCGCAGCCCATCGGATTGTCACGCAGAGGCGGTCTCTGAAAATGCCCAAGGCTTGGCGATGCAGATGTCTACACCGATGGGGCGCATAGATGTGCAATCCCAATTGATCGGCGACTTCAATGCCTACAATGTGCTTGCGACGGTTGCCGTATTGCAAGTGCTAGGTCTTTCCAAAGAGGACATCTTTGCAGCCATTCGGGCGACAAAGCCTGTGGAAGGGCGTATGGAGAAGTTCACCTCGCGCATCGGGCCCACAGTGGTTGTGGACTATGCCCACACGCCGCAAGCGCTCGAAGCGGCGTTGCACACCTTAGCGCATTCATGTGCGGGTAGACTCTGGTGTGTGTTTGGTTGCGGAGGGGAGCGGGACCGAGGCAAGCGGGCACAAATGGCTATTGCTGCTGAACGCTACGCGGTCCGAGTGATTGTGACAGATGACAACCCTCGACGCGAACCGGCAGAACAAATCGTTGCTGATATTGTTGAGGGTTTTTCATCACGCGATTTTCCAACCGTGATCCATGATCGGCGCGAGGCTATTCGTGCTGCGATAACGGGCGCGGCGTCGGAAGACTGGGTGCTTGTGGCTGGCAAGGGGCATGAGGTTAGTCAAGACACTCAAGGTCAGCGTACACCTTTCAGTGATCGGCAGGTAGTGACTCAGGTGATGGAGGCGTGCGCGTGATTCGTTCGTCGCTCTCTGAGCTCGTAGACTGCGGCATAGGCATGTTGCAGGGTGCAGATGTTGAGTTTCAGGGTATTAGTATTGATTCTCGTACAGTGCAGCCTGGGAATGTTTTTTTTGCCATCAAGGGACCACGCTTTGACGGTCATGCATTTTGCCATGCCGCCCTGGAAAAAGGCGCGATTGCGGTGATTGTCGAAAATGCGATAACGGATATCAATGCGCCTCAGCTTGTGGTGACGGATACAACGCTGGCGCTGGGACAAGTGGCTGGACTTTGGCGTGAGCGGTTCGCTACGCCGGTTGTCGCGGTGACAGGCAGTAGCGGCAAGACGACCGTCAAGGAGATGATCGCGGCCATTCTACGCCAAGCCGGGCCGACGCTCTCCACCGAAGGCAATTTAAACAATGCTTATGGTGTGCCCCTGACGCTGGCGCGTTTAAGTCAGAAGGATCGCTTTGCGGTGATCGAAATCGGCGCGAGTGCTGTCGGCGAAATTGCCGATATTGTGCCGCATGTGCAGCCTGATGTTGCGCTGATTACTATGATTGGTCCATCGCATCTGGAGGGGTTTGGTTCTATTGACGCTATTGCGCATGCCAAGTCAGAGATTTACGGCGGGTTGCGTGATTTGGGCACTGCAGTGATCAATCGCGACGATGTGTATTTCGACGTGATGAAGGCGGCCGCCCCTGAAAAAACGATGACATTTGGGTTTGATGCGGCTGCAGACGTGCATGGGCGTTACTCGGCTGGTGAACTTAGGATAGCGGTCGCTCAGGATACCATCAGCGTTTCACTGCCATTGCCTGGAAAGCACAATGCTTACAACGCGCTCGCAGCGGCTGCGGCTTGCATTTCAGTGGGATGTGGACTCCATCAGGTTCGAGATGGTCTGCGCTCGATGCATGCTGTCAAAGGACGATTGATGTTGCGCGATGATGTTGATCAGTACCGACTCATCGATGACAGTTACAATGCGAATCCGGCGTCTGTGATGGCAGCGATCGATGTCTTATCGCAAGAAAGTGGGGTTACTTGTCTGGTGCTGGGCGACATGCTGGAGCTTGGTGATGCGGCGGATGACATGCATGCTGAAATTGGTGTGTATGCAAGCAAAGCCGACATCGATCATCTGTTGTGCATCGGGGATCATGTCAAGCATACCTGTGCGAGTTTCTCTGGCGGTAAGGCGCACCATGCGGACACATTTGATGAGTTGGTGGCCCACTGCGTGGCCGAAGTGCCTTTGGGCGGTACTGTGCTTGTAAAAGGATCTCGATCGTCGAGAATGGAAACGTTTATTGATGCACTTGCTAAAAAGGGTAATGCAGCGGGAGGCGAACAGCCATGATGTTATTGTTGGCGGATTGGTTGTCAGCATACATTGATGGTGTATTGGTTATACGCTACATCACGTTGCGTGTGATTCTTGCTGCCCTCTCGGCGTTGCTGATTTGTTTGTTCTATGGGCCGTACCTGATACGCTGGCTCAGTGAGGCGCGTGTACAACAGAGCGTTCGTGACGATGGGCCTCAGACCCATTTCGCCAAGGCTGGCACTCCGACAATGGGAGGTGCGATGATTATTGTCGCGGTCGGTATCAGCACCTTACTTTGGTCTGACTTGTCCGTTAAGTATGTTTGGATTGTGCTGTTTGTGACGCTTGCCCATGGCATCATCGGGTGGGTAGATGACTATCGGAAAGTCATCAAGCGCAATTCTGATGGTTTGTCTGCTCGGCAGAAGTTCTTTTGGCAATCCGTTGTTGCTTTGGCGACGGCAGCTTATGTTTATAATACCGCCGAGAGCGATATCGAGCTGAGTCTGATTGTGCCTTTCTTTAAAGACGTATCGATCTTTCTCGGCATTTTATACATTCCGGTATGCTACTTCTTTATCGTTGGTTTCAGTAATGCGGTGAATCTGACTGATGGCTTAGACGGTCTCGCGATTCTCCCGACTGTGATGGTCAGTGCGGCGCTGGGTATCTTTGCGTACCTGACCGGTCATTCAGTGTTTGCGAATTATCTGGCCATTCCATCAATCAGTGGGGCCGGCGAGTTGGCCGTTTTTTGCGGTGCCTTGGCTGGGGCTGGTCTTGGCTTTTTGTGGTTTAACACCTATCCCGCTCAAGTTTTTATGGGTGACGTGGGGGCGCTGGCATTGGGTGCTGCGCTCGGTATCGTCGCTATGCTGATTCGTCAGGAATTGGTGTTAGTGATCATGGGTGGCGTCTTTGTGATGGAAACCGTGTCTGTGATCCTCCAAGTCGCCTCGTTTAAGTTAACGGGGCGGCGAATCTTTCGCATGGCACCCTTACACCACCATTTCGAGCTGAAAGGCTGGCCAGAACCTCGCGTGATTGTGCGGTTCTGGATCAT
>DOIU01000384.1:0-295 GCA_003511825.1 Gammaproteobacteria bacterium
ATTGCCATGGTGCACCTTTCTACACCCTTGGCCCCTTAATCACGGATATCAGCCCAGGTTACGACCACTTCTCGTCCGGTATCGGCGCTGCCATGATTGGTTGGTTCGGTTGCGCCATGTTGTGCTATGTCACACCAAAGGAGCATTTGGGGCTGCCCGACCGAGATGATGTGAAGCAAGGTTTGATCGCCTACAAAATAGCCGCGCATGCTGGCGATTTGGCCAAAGGCATGCCCGGTGCCCAGCTGCGGGACAACGCCTTATCCAAGGCGCGATTTGAATTCCGTTGGGAAGA
>DOIU01000384.1:637-8269 GCA_003511825.1 Gammaproteobacteria bacterium
GTTGGGAAGACCAGTTTAATCTCAGTCTGGACCCCGATACGGCTCGGGAATTTCACGATCAGACGCTGCCCAAGCAAGCGCAAAAAGTCTCCCACTTCTGTTCCATGTGTGGCCCCAAGTTCTGCTCGATGAAAATTACCCAGGATGTACGCGATTACGCCGAAAAGCAGGAGGCCGAAGCGGCGATTGGCATGAAGCGGATGTCGGCAGTATTTAAAGCGGACGGTAGCCGCATCTACCAGGAGATTTAGCGTGGCACCCATCCCGGCAGTTGTCTGCTGGGATGGGTGATGGCGAGGATCAGAAGCTGTAGTCAACACCAACGATGGCGTAGACGCCGGGCTCCTCGTAGCCCAAGCCTTCTTCAATGTCTTCGTCGAGCAGGTTCTCAACGCGTGTGGTGACGGCAAGTGCGTCGGTGAGCGAGTAGCGGCTTGAAAAGTCAATACGCACATATTCCTTCATTTCGACATCACCTTTCCAACGCAGGCGTGGCCCGGCGTAGTAGGCATTCAGGCCGAGGGTGAGCGCGTCTTGTCGATAGGCCAGGCCGATATTGCCTTTATTGCGGGCGATCTGAACCGTGCGCTTCCAGACGTCACCCACGGGCCGGTAGTCTGAATCCGTGTAGGTGTAGTTGCCATAGAGTGTCAACGTCGGTGTGATTGCGTAGTCACCTTGCAGCTCAATACCGTTTGACCGCGCTTCGGCGCCGTTGTTGTATTGCCCAAAGCCTGATGATGATCGCGGGTTTTCAGCAGTATAGTCGTAGAAAATGGCATCATCGATTTGCGTGTTCCAATAGGTTGCTTCCAGGTGCCATGCATCGGTTTCCGGCCCGACTCGGATGCCGAGTTCGTAGGTCATGCCATCCTCAGGCCCGAGGGTTTCCACGCCGTAGGTCGGGTTGTAGAGCTGGCTGAGGGTTGCGGGTGTAAAACTGGTGCCAACGTTTGAGTACAGCGTGGCGACGGGCGTGAACTGCCAAGACACGCCGATGTTGCCGGTGGTCTGTTCACCCCAGCTTTCATAGTCGTCGTAACGCACACCCAGCGCGAGTGTGAGGGTGTTGTCCAGCAGTTTGATATCGCCATTGGCGTAGTAGGAGAGTTGCTCGTCGTCGTTATCTGACTCGCCGTAAGAACCGCTTTGCTCTGCTTGCTGTTGCAAGTGTTCGATACCCACCAGGACATTGCCAGCGTCCGCTTGATAAAGCAGGTCGTAGTTGTATTGATCAACACGGTCTTCGTAATTGGCTTCGATGTCGGTGGCGGTTTCCGAGCCGTCCAAGGGTGCCGCTTCTAGCCCGGGGTAGAGGCGGTCGTAAACGTAGATCGGATCGCCGGCGGATACGCCCTCGACAATGCCGTCAACATTGGCGATTTGTACGCCAAGGAAGCCGTTATAGGGGTCGTTGATGGTGTAGGTGTTTTTTGATCGGCTGGCTTGCAGCTTGTGAGACCATGCAGGGGTGATCTGATGATCAACAAACAGGCTGATCACTTGTTGGGTGGTTTCGCTGAACTGCTCCGGGTCGGGCGTTTGGAAGGCCCAGTGTTCATTGCGGCTTTCCAGCTCTGCATAGGTTTCGTCCAGTTCGGCGTATCCGAAGGTGTTATCGATATCGAGGCCACTGATGCCGACGCTGATGCGGTCGGTGTCAACACTGAGTTTTGCTTGCAGGGTGGTGTCTTCAAAGAACTCGTGTTCGTGGGTGTTGTCACTGTCCGTGTCAGAAGCGTTGAATGAATAATTCACGCGACCCGCGTTCGTGGCAATCACATCGCGTGCTGATAGCGTCCCTTTTCTCCAACCCAAGGAGCCGGCTTCCACGCCGATCTTGGCCTCGGAGACAGTACCGCTTTTCGTGGTGATGACAATCACACCGGCGGAGTTGTTGGCGCCGTACAAGGTCGCCTGCGGGCCGCGCAAGATCTCGATGCGCTCAATACTGTCAGGGTCCAGTTGGCTGAGCAGGTTGCCTGTGTCACCTCGGCTGGGTTTGTTGATCTTAACGCCGTCCAAGACGACCAGAATGTTTTTCGATGCGAGTCCACGGAGCTTCATGTAGTTGAACTGCCCTGGGCCACCGGATTGTTTGAATTCAATGCCGGCTTGTTTGCGCAAGATTTCGGTCACGTCGGTGTAGGCTTCCTCTTTAATCTGGGACTCATTAACCACGGTCACAGAGTGCGTCAGTTCGACCGCTTTCTTGGGAATCTTGCTGCCCGAGATGGTCAATGTATGGAGAACGGTAGCGTCCTCTGAATCGGTATCGCCGTGACGTGATTGGCCGGAAGCGGAATTGTCGTCAGCGGCGTGCGATGACAGCGCCACAGACGATACGAGTAATGCAATTAGCGATCGGGTAAAAATATCTGAGCGAGACATTCAGCTTTCCTTATAATAATAAGCATCAAAGAAAGCTGCTGGGAGACAGGAATGCGTTTCATGGGTGCGCGGTCGCGCCCACGATGATACACCAGTGCCATACTGTAGAATCCCATTGCAGCTTGTATTAGCACGCCACTGCAACGGTGATTCCGCCCACAAAGAAGTCTCGCTTCGCGGCACAGTAACGATTCACAACGGCAGGTCTCCTGGCTTGCATGTCAGGGCTTGCTTCCGCCTTCCCGCGCCTGGTTCACCAGGCTCAGTGGCTGCATGGAAGTTCGCTCAATGCTCACAGTTGCGAGTACAGCTACGGTGTTTCACCGTATTCCCTTTTTCGTTCCAGTGATGCTCACTGGAAGCTCATTGCGTGCGGCCAGACTATAAGACCACACACAAAAAATCAACAATCGCTTTACCACTGATCGTTCGACAAGCGGCTTACGCGCTGAGCATGTTGCTGACTCAAAGCGAGTTCAGGGAAAGCAGCGGTACTCTGCCGCAGGCACGATACGGTGTTACACATTTTAACGCCTGACTGGGGTATCATCGTCCATCACTGACACCTTCACACAGTCTGGTAGTGATGACCCAAAAACTTGCTCAATCCGGCACCCTACGCAGCTTGCAACTCGCAGGCATTTGTTGGTTCGCGATGCTCGCGGCCTGTAGCTCCGAAGACTCCCGCTGGGATGATGAGCGCTGGCAGCTTGCGGTCACCGTTGAGCCTGACCATTTAAGGATTCAGGCAACCATTGCGGATATTCACGGCGACTATATCCACATGATCATCAGGCGTGAGGGTCATGAGAATGGGTATACCATTGAGCGCAGCCCTGCGCCCAACCAGACATCCCGAGATTGGAGTCGTGTGCACCATTGGTTTGGTGATATGTATCCCGATACCTATCTTGAAGGGCGTATCGATGATGGCAGTGGTGCAGGGCCGTCTGATTTTCAGACCTTCTCGTTCAAGGTTCCGCGTGGCGTCACCCAAGCGCGCAGTAACTACCCTGATGAAGGCGGCAGTGACTACACCTACATTACCCGCGGCTACAGCTACGCCGATGGCAATAACCGTCATCCGTCTTTCCCGTCAGGCAACTACGAAATAGAGATTTATGCGTGGTACACCGGCAAGTCGCAGGGCAGGCATCCTGCCATTGATGGTAGCGATGGTGTGCAGTTCGTGCACTACGAACACCACATCACCTCGGTTGAATTTACCATTGAATAGCTATTGACGGTACGGCTTGCCTATCAGGCATCTGTGTCATTTTCAGCCATACGCACTCGTGTTGCTTGGTTGTCGGCTATTGTGCCTGCAAGAGCGGTTTTCAGGGAGATTTAACGATGTTTTTAGGTTGGCCCCTCCCAGTAAGTCAAAAACAGTGAAATAGTGGTCAGCGAATTGGCGTTGAGCCGCTTAATGGGGAGTTGCATTATGATCAAGCATCATACGGTGTCGATAGGGATGTTGCTGGTGGGCGTTGTTTTGGGGGTGGTTGGCTACCACGGTTGGCTGCAGCGTAGTCACGTTACGCAGACAATGCCCGTTGTCATAGACGCCGTTACGACTCATCACCCACAGACGAGTGCTCAGCTTGCCACTGATACAGCGAGGATGTCGTCGATGGACCCAAAAGCCGCTGAGCAGACTCGCCTAGCCGATATTTCGACAGACTACCGTGCCTTGATGGCATTTCTTCAGTCGTTAGCGCAAGCGAGCATTACAGAGCTGGACGCGCATGCTCAAGGGATGACGGGGCGCGGGTTGTTTGATCCGTACTTGATGATTTCACGGCTGGCGCTCATACAGCGTTGGGCAGAGTTGGACTTTGATGCGGCGTCTTCGCATGTGCTGGAGCACTTTGATGATTGGCACGAGGGATTGCCGGTGTTGGCGAGAGCCAATCCCGATGCAACGCTTGCGCTAGTCGACACGCTGTCGGCCAATTCACGGGATGACGATCGTCATGTGCGCATGGCGATCGTGTCTGCAGTCGCCTCAATTGATCCGCGCCGCGTGATCGGGCTTGACGCGCTGGACGAAGAGTTACTTGCGGGCATTGCCTATGCGTGGGGTCAAACTGACCCGGAGTCAGCACTGGACTGGGTGCTTACGCAAACGCCAACGATGGATCGTGCGGATGCCATCGCGGGACTGTTTTACCAGTGGATGAGTCACGAGCCCGAAAACGCCTTGCCCAGGTTGGAGGATATGCTGGCGGCGGGCACCTTGTCTGTGCATTCGCAGATGCCCGAGATGGGATCGCCCCTGGTCGAACTGTACGTCCAAGAGCGTGCTAAGCAAGACCCACTCGCGGCGTTGCAATGGGCGCAAAGCCAGACGGACCCGGCGGTGCGCCAGGAAGCGTTGCGCGCTGTCATGGATAGCGGTGAATTGGATGATGCTCAACTCGAGCAGTTGATTGTGGACGCGGTCACACCTGAGGAGCGCGAACATCTTTTACAGACAGCTGGGCACAAGGTCGTTGACGTCAAACTGCGGCGCGACCCCCTCGATGCAGTCCGCTGGATACAGGCGCAGTCGCCGGTAATGCAAGACCAGTTACTCGATGGCGCAATGTATCGGTGGGGGCAAGATAATCCTGAGGCCGCCATAGCGTGGGCATCGCAGAATATGCCCAGTGATCGCGCTGAACAGCTGCATATTGGCCTGAGCGCATCGCAGTTGTATTCTGATCCAGACAACGCTGAAGCTGTATTTGCCACAATGGATACTGCAACCCAGGTTGCGCTGATGCCTGAGATGTTAGGAATGATCGGGCCACGGCAGCGCCGTGATGCATGGTTGGCACAGCAACCCGAGGCGGTAGCCGATGTTGGTCATACGTTGATCGAGATAGAAACTCGGCGCCATACGCAGCCGTATCAAGCACTCGACCTGGCGACGACCTTGCCAGCGCACATGCGCGAACGCTATGTGATGGAGCTTGCAATGGAGTGCAGCGCCCGAGATCCCGTGCAATTCAGCGAATGGCTTCAGTCGGCGGCATTGTCCGATGAGCAAAGAACCCGCCTCGAGGTGCTGACTGACGCCACCAGCATGGGTGGGGTGTTTGGCCTGCCTCATCGCAGTCTTTCCTACGAATTCTATGAGCGTGACATCATGTTGTTGGCTGAGTGAATCGCTGTAAGCAGACCTCAATTGCAAGGTGAACACACGGCAAGACGTGGGATCACCCCGAGACAGGTGCTGCGGGGGTGAACGACGGAAAATCAAGGCCAAGGCGGGACGGCCATGTCGGCAAGGGTTACAATCGGGCGTATCGTCGTAATGAGGGATATGTCTGTGACTGACCAGAACAACCTATTGGCTTTTTTCTACGCATTGGATGCCCTCAAGTCCGTGGAGCGTAGGTCGTATATCCAGGGCGGTGAGCGGCGCGAGAACTCCGCCGAGCATTCCTGGCACCTGGCCATGGCATGCTGGGCATTTGCCGAAGCCCTTGAACTTGACGTGGACATGGGCAAATTGCTGAAGCTGGCGCTGGTGCATGACGTGGGCGAAATAGGCGCGGGCGATACCTTCCTGTACAGCCCTGATCGCGATGCCGCGCCGATGCGCGAGCGCGAGTGCGTGTCAGAGCTTGCTGATCATCCCGGCAATGCCATCAAGGACCTGATGGCCTTATGGGATGAGCAAGAAGCTGGGCACTCCATCGAAGCGCGCTTGATCAAGGTTGTCGATCGTATCCTGCCGCTTCAGCTCAATGTGGAGAGCGAGGGTAAGGCTTGGCTGGAAAACGACGTACACCAAGACCAAGTGTTATCCATGAACGCGTTTATCGGCGATGAGTATCCGGCGTTGTTTGCATGGGTAGAAGCGCAGGTGGTTCATGCGGTGGATAAGGGTTGGCTTAAGACGCGCTGACGCTTTTCGTCGTCTTACACGTTAAAGGCTTGCCTGACCCAACGCGGTTAAGCCTTGTTGGGTCAGACAATGTCAGACAATCTCCCTTAAGCTTCCCGATTGGCCAGTGGCATCATGATGAGCGTTTCGAGCGCCATCGGTGGCGTGTCTCGTGGGTTATTCAGGTATTCCTCCGCGCAAGGGGCGTCAGCGGGTTCTTCACCACTTTGCGGCAGCCAGCCGCGATACAGTGCGTCGTAGCTTTTTTCGAGCTCGGCATACGGGCCGACATGCAGCAGGCAGGCGTAGCGACCGCCGTTGAGCCGCATGGCGTCGACCTCTCCCGCAGCGGCGTTAGCCGGGCCACTCATACAGGCCGCAGCGCGCAGTTCGTCCACAGGTACCGCTGATGGATCATCCCAGTACAGGCCGAAAGACCGAGTTTCCGGTGTGAGCAGCTGCTGGCTTGCGGCCCAGTGGTTGAGGTGTTCAAAGGCGCTGCCGATCTGCATGTAGTCGCCCTGGTGGCGGATGAGTAACAGGTCAATCGCGTCGATTTCTTGGATGGTGACATTAGGCATGGGTATCTCCTCTGCGGTGGTGGCGCGGGGCGCGTGTAAACTTTGGCGAACATTCCGGTAGTGGCCAGGGGTGAGGCCGAACGTCTTTTTGAACGCGCGGTTAAACGCTGCCTCCGAGCTGTACCCCGCACGTAGCGCAACGCGTTGCATGGGCAGATGGCCTTCCAGTAAGTCGCCAGCCGCACGATGAAACCGCAAGCGGCGCACAGTCTCCGCCAAGGTCTCCCCGGTCAGCGCGTGGTAAATGCGATGAAAATGAAACGGCGACAGACAAGCGATATCCGCTAGTCGGTCAAGTGACAAGTCGTCATCCAGATGCGCGTAGACATGATCAATTACGTCACAAAAGCGTCCGAAGAATCGGTGCGGCGCACCCGTGTTCGATTGTGTCATCACCCTGTTCCTCCAAAATGTATGCGGCTAGGTTAGCAACACTGGGTTGATGATTCTTGCCGTTTTTCTATCGCGGTCCGAGACGGCTATTGAGGGAAGGGGCGCTCGCCAGCACCGCAGTGCTTTCTGATGATTAACGGTTTCATCCAATAGCCATATCTGTGGCATTTTTGTTGCTAAATGAGTTTCGTTTTACGGGCTTTATCACCGTTCGTCTTGGTAACAACAATCACCCAATCAATACGCATGACTTTTGAGGGGTTAAACATACACATTGTAGATTTACCGTTTGCCTTGGTAAGTTTCGCTGCAAGTGAATCAATCACGGAGATTATTAGAAATGAAGAAGCAGCTATTGTTTGCTCTTATGCTGTTAATGGTTGGTATTCA
>DOIU01000321.1 GCA_003511825.1 Gammaproteobacteria bacterium
GCGCGCAACATGGCCATGCCATCACGCCCCGTGACATTGGCGAGTGTTAGCCTGACATCCGGATACAATTCCGAGAACTGCCTTACAGGCTCAGGCAGAATATACAATATGGTCGATTCACCCGCGGCAATCGTCAATTCGCCTGAGCTCAGTTTTCCACAGTGTGCGTTGAACGTCTCTTGCAGCTGATCAACCCCTTGTACCAGTGGTTGAGCCAGTTTATAGAGAATTTCACCCTCAGCCGTCAGCTTCAGGTAGGGGCCCCGGCGCTCAAACAGCTGAACGTCCATTTCTTCTTCCAAGGCCTTAATTTGCAAAGAAATAGTGGGTTGGCTTGCAAACAGTTTATCAGCGGCTTTCGTCACACTGCCGAGTTTGGCCGTATTGCAAAAAGCACGGAGCTTCTTGATACGGTTTTGCTTATAGTAAGTTCCAGTCATGCAACAGTTCCCGCCTAGAGCATTTACTTATTCAATGGCAAGTTGCCTCTAGTTAACGGGGCGATTATATACCTAATCCGCCAAGCTAAAACAGTGCAAGTGCAAAAATAATTGTGCAAGGCAACACGCTCCGCCAAATTCCTCGAATTTTCGCGTCATTTCGTGCATTTTCGCACGTAATCGCTACTTAATGCGTTAGTACAAGCTTTTACTTCAGCCATACTTCAGATAGTGCTTAGGAGATACGCGAGTCTCGGTTAAACTCAATGCCTTTGCTCGGGTCTTCAACGCAGGACACTCTCAGAGAATGGAGATTTACAGTCGGTGGGAATGACCTTGCCAGAACCGCATGCAGCGGGAGTAATGCTGCTCACAGGATTTGCCCTGTTTTTGTTTACACGGGAAAAAATCGCACTCGAGACATCCAGTCTTGCGGTCCTGACACTCTTAGCGATTGGGTTTCAACTGTTCCCTTATGAGACACCTTTTGGGCTGGTCAAGCCATTAGACTTCTTCACCGGCTTCGGGCATCAGGCCCTGGTCGCCGTCAGCGCACTGATGGTCGCGGGCCACGGCCTGGTCCGCACGGGCGCCCTGGAGCGGGTTGGGCGGCTGCTTTCCGTCGCCTGGGTGCGCGCACCTAATCTGTCGTTCCTATTGACGCTCTTGGTCGCCGCTAGCCTAAGCGCGGTCATCAACAACACCCCCATCGTGGTGCTGCTTTTACCGATACTCGTCAGCGTCTCTCTGCGCTCCGATGGTGCAGCAGGGAAGATGCTCATGCCGATGGGTTTCGCCACCTTGCTTGGCGGCACCAGCACCACCATTGGTACCTCCACCAACTTGTTAGTCGTCAGCGTGGCAGCGGATCTCGGCATACGCGAAATTCAGATGTTTGACTTTTTCGTGCCGGCGGCCATCGCAGGCTTGTCAGGCATTTTGTATTTATGGTTGATCGCGCCGCGCTTGCTCCCTAAGTCCATTGGCATCATTGACGAAAACCAGCCCAAACTGTTTTCCGGTCAACTCCATGTGACCTACCTGAGCTTTGCACACGGACGCTCACTCTCGGAGTTGATCGCAAAAACAAGCAACCGGCTGAAAGTGGATTGCATCATCCGTACGCAAGACACACGCATCGTGCCACTGCCTGACGTGACCGTGATGGCAGGCGACCGCCTGGTGGTACATGACACCCCACAAAACCTCAAAGAATTCGAAGACGTGCTCGGCACCAGCTTAACCACAAGTGGCAACGGCGACGACTTCGAAGACCAAGGCCAACAACTGGCGGAAGTCATTGTGAACCGCGAGTCACCCCTGCGCACCCGGTCATTGTCGGAAGTTGGTTTCGCGGAAAAATACAAGCTGATCATTCTTGCGATCCATCGGGGTGGGCAGCCGATCCAGAACATGCGCGGCAGTATCGCCGATATCCGCTTGCGCGTCGGCGATGTATTATTGGTGCAGGGGCAACGCGCGGACGTGTCAGAGCTCAAGCGCAGTGGTTTGTTCCTGGTACTGGACAACACCACCGACTTGCCCCATAGCGCCAAAGCGCCCGTTGCGCTGGCCATCATGACCGGTATCGTCCTGGTCTCTGCACTCGGGCTGTTTCCGATAGCGCTCAGCGCAGTGGCTGGCGCGCTGATGATGATTCTCACTCGCTGCCTGGAGTGGCGCGACGTCGGCCGCGCGATCAGCGCGCAGGTGGTGATGGTCATTGTGACCAGTCTCGCCTTGGGCAGTGCACTGCTGCAGACAGGTGGCAGCGAATTCATCGCCACCGTGTTTGTCAGTCTGACCAGTGACGCGCCACCGTTCGCGGTCGTCAGTGCGCTGATCTTCCTGATGGCTATGTTAACCAACGTGGTGTCTAATAACGCCGCCGCAGTCATCGGTACACCTGTCGCCATCAGCATTGCCAACGCGCTCGGCCACAACCCTGAGGCATTTGTGCTCGCGGTGTTGTTCGGCGCAAACCTCAGCTTTGTCACCCCCATGTCTTACCAGACAAACTTACTGGTCATGAGTGCGGGCGGTTATTCGTTCCGCGATTTCGTGCGGGTCGGCTTACCTTTGGCGATCCTAATGTGGATCATTTATTCGGTCTTGCTAACCGCCATCTACGGACTGTAAGGCGCACCTGACGAGAATCCGTCACCACCGCTGAGTTTACAGCTGTTTTGAATCTGATCGCACAAATGCGTGTATAATCCGCGCACATCCAACACAGAGGCTTTTGGGCTATGAAATCCTTCTCCACAGCGCTGATCGTCTGCGCCGCCATGCTGTCGAGTGCATGTTCTACCGTGTATTACGGCACGATGGAAAAAGTCGGTATTCATAAGCGTGACATTTTGGTTGATCGCGTCGAAGACACGCGAGATTCACAGGAGGAAGCGCAAGAGCAATTCAAGTCCGCACTGGAAAAGTTCGGCTCGGTGGTCAAAATCGAAGACTCCAACCTGAAGAGCTACTACGAATCACTCAACGACGAATACGAAAACAGCAAAGAAGCCGCCGAGGAAGTTTCCGATCGTATCAATGCGGTGGAGGACGTTGCTGAAGACCTGTTTGACGAATGGTCCGATGAAATTGAAACCTTCAGCAACCCCGAATTCAAACGCAGCAGTAAGGCCCAGCTGCGCGACACGCAATCACGCTACAAAACCATGCTAGCCTCTATGCGCAAAGCCGAGAGCAGCATGAAACCCGTGCTCAAAACCTTCCATGACAATGTGTTGTTTCTTAAGCACAACCTGAATGCGCAGGCCATCGGCTCGCTCAAGTCTGAGTTCGGCGCCCTGAAGAGCAATATTGATCAGCTCATCAACCGCATGAATCAATCCATCGAACAGTCGGACGAGTTTATTGCTGAAATGCGCAAGCAGAGCGCCTAGTACTCGATCCTAAATAACTAGGTGATCAGAGTACTAGTCTGACACATGCGCAGAGGGCGTCGCCGAGCGCGGCGCCCCCAACAACCAGGCGCGTCCTCGCTCATAGAGCACGTAGTTAATCGGCACCAAAATCAGCGTGATGGAGGTGGCGAATAAAATCCCAAACCCCAGCGACACCGCCATCGGCTTTAAGAACTGCGCCTGCGTGGTTTTATCAAACAGCAAGGGCAATAAGCCGATGAACGTGGTCAGCGACGTCAGAATGACCGCCCGAAACCGCGCCACGCCAGCTGTTTGAACGGCTTGCAATAGCGCCATGCCTTCGCGGCGACGTCGGGAGATATAATCCACCAACACCAAGCTGTCATTCACCACAACGCCACACAGTGCCAATATCCCGAGCGCGCTGATCACCGTCAAATCCATACCTACCAGCCAATGCCCGATGACAGCACCCACCGCACCAAACGGGATCACTGACATCACGATCAGCGGCTTGGCATAAGAGCGCAGAGCGATAGCCAGCAGGGCATACATGGTGAACAATACGGCGATCAATCCGACACGCAGGCTGCGGAAGGAATCGCGCTGTTCAGCCGCATCACCTTCGAGGCTATAGCGCACCCCAGGTTGCGCAGCCACGTGTTGGTCCAGAAATGCAGAGATGCCCCGATTGATCGCCGTCATATCAACCACTTGTTTGTTGACATCGGCGCTGACATAGATGCTGCGTTGTCGTTCTATGCGACGAATCTGCGCAGGTGCACGCGTGGGCATCACTTCCGCCACACGCGAAAACGGGACAGCGTTGCCGTCACTGGTTCGAATCATTAACTGGTTCAAGTCAGCCAGAGAACGACGCTGCGCCGCAGGCAGACGCAGCATGACTTTTACCTCGTGGCGACCCCGTTGAACACGCTGGATTTCAAGCCCGTGTATCGCTTGGCGGACTTGTCGCGCAAGGTCGCGTACCGTGACACCGAGCGATGTCGCCTCAGGTTTTAAACGCAGCTGCAGCTCAGACTTCCCCTCAGAAAAGTTGTCTGCAATATCAAACACACCGGTGTATTCCCGCAAATGCGCGCGCAATGCTTCACCTACCGCATACAGCTCTGGCACTGAATCGCCCATCAAGCGCACGTGGATCGGATCTGATTGGCGCCCAATCTCGGCACGAAACGTCAATGAATCAGCACCGGGAATCGGTCCGATCAGTTGCCGCCACTCCCTCACCAATTGCGCACTGGTGATCTCACTCGCGCGCTGCTCGGGCGGCGTAATCTCAAACATGACGCGACCGAGGTAGGTATACCCTGGGCCGCTGCCGCCGTGGGCACCGGAGATTGAGAGGATATTGCGCACCGGGGATTCGCCCGTGGTCGGATCGCGATGTTTGTCTTTCAGTGTATGTGCGGCTTGCGTTATCCGTTCAATGTAGTTATCCGTGAGCGCAAAGTCAGTGCCCAAGGGCATGACCAGGGCCGCGCGGGCTGTTTCGCTCTGTACCCGCGGAAAAAACATGTAGCGCATCCATCCGCTGAACACGAGACTGAATACAATAATTCCGGCGGCGATGAACAGGGAGAGAGTCAGGGCCTTGCGTTGCAATGACGCACGCAACAAGGGCGCGTAATACCGATGAATGGCGCGCTCAAGACCCTGCGCTATCGCATGCTGGAGACGCATAAACGCGTTGCGGGTATCGCGCGCGGGAGACACCCGCAGATGCCGCAAATGCGCCGGTAAAATCAGTTTAGACTCAATCAACGAAAACAATAGGACCGGGATGATCACACGCGGTATCTCGTCAAACAGCGGCCCGCGACTGCCCTCAACCATCCCCACAGGCAACAATGCCACCAAGGTCGTCATGACGCCGAAAGTCACGGGCACAGCGACTTCGCGCGTACCTTCAATAGCCGCTTGCTCCGGAGGACTGCCACGCTTGAGATGCGTATAGACATTTTCACCGGTGACAATCGCATCGTCCACGACAATGCCCAGCACCATAATAAAGGCAAATAAGGAGATGACATTCAAGGTCGCGCCAAACCACGGCAACAACAAAAATCCCCCCATAAACGCAATCGGTATCCCCATGCACACCCACAGGGCCACCATTGGCCGCAGGAACAACGACAGCAACAGCACCACCAGGATGCCACCTTGCAAGGCACTTTGCGTGAGCGTCTGCAGACGAGCTTTGACGATGCGAGAACGATCACGCCAGAGTGTCACCTCCACACCGGGTGGTAAATTGTCCAGCTTGGCCAAGGCATCGCGAACCTCGTTCGCCACTTGGATCGCGCTTTGCTGGCCCACGCGATAGACTTCCAAAAGCACCGCGGGCTCGCCGTTGAACCGCGTTTTGATCGGCGTCTCGTGAAAGCCATCACGCACCTCGGCAACATCGCCCAAACGGACCTCACGACCGCTGACATCACTGCGCAAGGGAATCGCGAGGAAGGCGTCACGGGCATACGCCTGACCTTCGGTGCGCACCAAGATCTCGCCGCGCTCACCGCGTAAGTTGCCCGCAGATAGGTTTAAGGACTGCCGATTAATCTGGCTCGCGATCGCTTCCAGGGTCAGGCCATATTTGCGCAAGGCTTGCTCTGAAACATCCACCGCAATCTCGTAGGGACGCACGGCCTCTAGACTCACCTGCGTGACGCCCTCTAACGCGAGCAGCGTGTTTTGCAAACGTTCGGCGCTCTGGCGCAGCGTTTTTTCATTCCGCTGTCCGTGGACTGCCACGCTGATCACTTCCCGCTTAAAGCGCACCAAGGACAGTCGCGGACGCTCCGCATCGTCCGGCAGATTAGAGACGGCATCCACGCGACTTTGCACTTCTTGGAGCAAGTCGCGCGCATCGCGTTCTGGCGCAATGTCGATACGCACGCGAGACACGCCCTCAGCCGACAACGATGACAGCTCCTCCACGCCCTGCACATCTTGCACGGCCTCCTCGATACGAATGGTGATGCCTTCTTCAACTTCAG
>DOIU01000498.1:0-4702 GCA_003511825.1 Gammaproteobacteria bacterium
AAATCGCCTGTAGCGTGGCACAGCGGCACAATGTCCGCGTATTCGTTTTTGAAGAAGGCTATATCCGGCCCAATTACATCACGCTCGAAGAGTCTGGTGTGAATGGCAATTCGTCACTCATTGGTAAGCCTCTCGATCTGAACGAGTCCTCTGAGCGCGATATCTCGGGTGTGAAAAACCCACGTCGGGTTTTTCGCAATATGGCCTTCTGTGCGATGAGCTACTACCTCGCGTGCGCCGCCTTGAGCTGGCGTTTTACGGACTATGTGCATCATCGTCCGTTGAATCCCATATCGGAAGGTGGGAAGTGGCTCTTGTCGGTGATGCGTAAAGTTCGCTTTAAAGTATCACAGCGAAAATTGCCCAAGTTGTTTGAGCATGACCTCATCAATCAGTACTTTTTATGCCCGTTGCAAGTGCATTGTGATATGCAGATCAGTGCGCATTCGGAGTTTACGTCTGTTGAGCACTTTATTGGCAAAGTCGTGTCGTCTTTCGCGCAACATGCAGAACAAGACCATTGCTTGGTGTTTAAGCATCATCCGATGGACCGCGGCTATACCGACTACACAACGTTGATCAATAAGCTCGCCTTCGAGCATTCGGTGGAAGATCGTGTGTACTACGTGCACGATTTGGAGTTGCCCAGTTTGCTTAAGGGGGCTCGCGGAACAGTACTGATCAACAGCACGGTGGGCATGTCGTCACTGCTGCACAAAACGCCCGTCAAAACGCTGGGGCAAGCCGTTTATGATCGCGCAGAATTGACTAGCCAAGCTGACCTCGATGCGTTTTGGCGCGAGCCAGGCGAAGTGGATCTGTCGGCCTATCAAGCGTTTCGCGACTACTTGGTGGAGAAGAATCAGATTAACGGCAGCTTTTATAAGCGTCTGCCCGATACTGAGACCACAACGGGCCTCTCTTGGTCGCGTGAAATGCTACTTGAGCACAGCTATACGCCTGATCTAATTGACTCGGCCAAGCCGCCAACATTACAGCTTGTGGCTGGACGTGACCTCGATCAGACGGTTTCTGAAGAATCTACTGCTTACGGAAAACTGGCATCGCGCTGAGTCGTGCCTGGGCAGTATCAGGCTTCGCTCTGCTTGCAGGGTGTTACCGCGCGATACGCCGTCTGCAGGTCTCCCGACTGGGTATAGGCGATCATAAAGTCTGCTAATCGGCTGAAGACAGCATGGGTGTTTTTCTCGCCAATCCACAGAATAAACGGGCCTGGATTGCAGTCGAGATAGGCGTAGCGGCCATCGCGGGCGGCAAGAATGTCCCACGCGGCGTAGTGCAAACCGAGAAAGTGGGTGGCTTTGACAAGTTTCTCTGCTTCGTCCTCGGGCATCTCGAAGAATTCAAACCCCTGCGGATCCGTGCGCGAGTCCACTTGCCCTTCCGCTGAGAGAATTCTCAACGCCAACACAACCTTATCTCCCACAATGTGGACGCGAATCGTATCGCCCTCGATCAACTCCTGAAACAACGTCGGTGACTTGGCGAGTTCACCCAATCGTTCCATATCATGCGTGCTGACCTTGCGGGTTGAGCCAATCCCAATGGAGGGCTTGGCGACTGCTGCGCCAACGCGATTGAAAAAGGCTTTAGCACGTTCTGGGCAGTTGGTCATCACCGTTTGTGGCACACAGAATCCGGCATCGGCCAGTTTTTGATAGAGCTGTGCCTTGGTATCGTGGTCGACGTAGGCACGCGTGAGCGTGTTGATGACGAGTTTGTTGCGCTGCGAGAGCTGTTCAAAAAAGCTCTTGGTGACAGACTGATACTCTTGCTCTCGCAGGTAGGTTGCACGCATCTCTGCATAATTACCTGCATTCATCAGCGCTGGCACGGCGGCTGGCGTATTGATTGACATGCAGCGAATGTGAACGGCTTCAATATCATGAAAGTCGACACCATCCCAGATGAGGCGTTCCGGGTCTATGGTGACGCCCGGCTTGCCAGGTCCCCCAAGCTGGATATCAAATACATGAGTTGGTACGGCTTTCTCTTGAAACACCGCATCCAGGGCGGCGAGTTGTGCGCTGCCGCCGTCTGCAAACAAGGCGATTTTTGGGGTGGCCATCATGATTCCTGGGAGTCTGTAACAATGTGGGGCCAGCGGCCCTACCTGTAGCGAACGCTACCACAGAATATCCGGCGGAAACCAGCGCTGGTGCGGGTGTACGGGCATTGTCATTGACGGGTGGTCCGAGGGTTTGCAATGGCTGCCAGAGTGCGGTTAAACGTCGCCAAATTGTTGTCAAATGCGCTAATACCAATGTCTAATTCTCTTTGATTCGACGATTGCTACACTGCTGACGAGGTAGAAGAAGGTGTGGTCTATTGACCTTCTTATGCTCTGGGGCCTGGCAACCTGTGTGTTGTGCAAGCCGAAATTTCACGATAGGAGAGCCATTATGGTAGATAAAAGCGGTGGAGACATCGCCCAGGGAAATGCAGCGATGCAGGGCAACATGAGCAGCCAGGTTGAAAACGTTATTGCCTCGGGTGGTGCTGGTGTACAGGAAGCGATGGGTGGACTGGGCGCAGCAGCGGGCATGGCAAGTGATATGGTGACCCAAGGGCAGTCTCAGGGCAACATGGCCATGAGCGGTGCCGGCGGCAGTGACAACACGCAGGCAGACACGAACATTAACGTCTAACGTTCCTTAACATTAGCAGGAGAATTGGAAATGGTTGATAAAAATGGGGGCGATATCGCTCAAGCAAATATGGGTACTCAAGGCAATATGAGTGCTCAAGACTTAAATTCTGTCGCCGCAGGTGGTGCTGGTGTACAAGAGGCTATGGGTGGCGCAGCTGACGCAATGGGAGCGGCGAATCAGGCTATCCAGCAGGCTCAGAACCAGGCCAATATGGCTACCAGTGGCGATGGTGGCGACGACAACATCAACGCCAACACCACGATCAATATCACTTGATTGTGCGCCGTGCCGGATACGCCAAGAGGGCGTGTCCGGTGTTCTGAGGCAGCTGGTCTTCGCATACGTACACGCCCACGTTTGTTATGACAACCATTGAGCTTGCTCCCCGAGCCTCTCACAGGAATCTCCCACCCCACTCGGTGAAATATTCACCCAATTCTGGATTTTTTTTCACAGAAAGCCGGAGCGCAGAGACGCATCATTAACCCATGAAACAGACTTACCGAGGTTAAGATGTCTCAGCAAGAACTAAACACAATCAGTGAAACGCCGAATACCTCAGCCGCTGATTCCCAGTTGGCGATGGTCTATCGCAACGAATATGATGAAGTCGCATTGATCGCTAAGTCAGAGCAATCCCTGGCTGATGCGGGCTATGGTGGCCTGTTATCGGTTTTAGTCATGACGCTTTTAGCCATGGTGGTGATTTCGCGACGACCCACGAATACGTGAACGCTGATTTAGCAAAGGTGCTGCAGACTCTCTAGCGGTATCAGTCCTTTGCGTGCGAGCGTAAACGCCTTCACCGACACCGGCTCAAAATCTTCATGCAGCGTCATGCTCGTCATGAAGGACTCGAAGTCATTGCTGGACAACGCCGCAGCCATATCAGGCGTGACCTGAGTCCATTCGTATATTGCGCGCGATTTGCCGTAGCCTGATTGCGCGCAGGCATCACACCCTTCTCCCTGCGCGAAGTGACCTTGAGATGGGTCGAACCCCGGAAAGTACTGTTTCATCCACGCGTGTTGCTGATCAGAAGGATGATGGACAACCTTGCATTGCGCACAGACCTCTGGCAAAACATGAACACTCAGTATTGCACGAAGTTTCGAGCCCAATGCGCCGGGTGCCACCTCAGATCGAGACAGCTTGCGAACACAGTCGAGTGTGGACCGCTCGCGGGTGGTCACGATTTGCAACTGGTCGTTACCAGCAGCGTGTAGCAGTGCGGTGAGGTGCAAGTCGTCCGTAGAGTGCTCGACACCGAGGACATCGGGTGCGAGCTTTTGCGTATAGTTGAATACGTTTCGGACGCTCTGTGTTGCTCGTGGCAGCGTCACATGCGTGATGCGTGGTAATGCAAGCGGGGATATTTCTTCCAGAGAGACAATTTTGCGTGCAGGGGTGTTTAGATCTTGTAATGCTGAAAAATAGAGGCGGCGTACGTTATAGTCATCTTCTCCATTGATGAGCACCAGCCCTCGCGAGGCTTGCAGAGTGTCGCGAAGCTGGTGAAGCAACAGAGGGGGGATTTGCAGGCAATCGAGTATTGGTGGCGATTGCAATTGAGGTTGGATCTTGACGCTGATCTGATTGAACCCCTGAGCCGTTGTCAGCGGAAAGCACTGCAACTGGAAAAGATCCTCGTCTAAGCGAATCGTTAATTTAAATGCTTTCAGCGACAAGTTTGGCGACATGTCAGCTGTGCCACTGAGTCGATAAAGAGCTTCGCAATTGAACCCCGGGTAGGTGGGCTGTATTTCTTCACGAAGGCCCCGCGACGTGCGGATCCTGGTCCGTAACAGTTCCTTTTCAGGCTCAATATAAAACGCTGATGCACGGAGTCGACATGCGTGTTCCAAAGTCTGGCACACGAGCTCGACGCTGTAGGTTTCGACCGGTGTTTGTGCGCTTTGCTTCAGTGACTGGATGGTCAGCGCCTTCTCAGCCGACGGGCGTGGCACACGGGTAATTTGCGCAGGTTCTGTCGCAGCGACAGGGTAAGGGTGCCGTGAGATCGGAAGAGC
>DOIU01000498.1:5038-5359 GCA_003511825.1 Gammaproteobacteria bacterium
CGATAGACTCAGATGTTGTTGTGACGAACGGCTTGCATGGAACGCCGACTATTGACACGTTATCGGCAATGATTGGATAAGGATGAGTGGCCGTTGCGCGAGGCAAGGCAAGTTTGTGAGAAATTTGAAGAAAAAAACTCCCCGGCTTAATATAACGGCCGGGGGTAAAGGCTCCACACGCTAGTGAGTCGGTACATGAAACAGCGCTTTTCGTGCTGCTTCTCCCAGAGATCTCAGCCCCTGGGGTCGTGTTCGTTTTTAAGTGACTTCCTTTGCACTGGGTATGGTTAAAGTATATCGGTGCCATCCATCATTACAATT
>DOIU01000498.1:5674-6307 GCA_003511825.1 Gammaproteobacteria bacterium
GGTGCCATCCATCATTACAATTAAAATAATATGATTTGTCGATAAGTAATAGCTTATGACCTCCTCTGTCAGTGGGGCAGAAATACCGCATAGGCGCTACTTGTGAGGCGTTTCACAAATCGCATCACCCCTGGTTCTGCAGGCTGAGCATTCTTTAAGGTGAAGCGCGGCTGCTCCGATACAAAAATCACATGTCTTGGAATTCCTGTGGCAGTAACTCGCGCATGTCGTTGCGCATTCGTCTGAGGTGTCCCTTGAACCGTGGGGTTTGTGGGCGCAACACCAACCATCAGAACATCACATCATCGGGGGACACGTTCGTGGCGCGAAGCAGAGATTCAGAATCCTTCCTAAAACGTATCGCGCGCGCTGCTGTGCTGTTGAGTGCGATGTTCGTCGTGACCCGGCTTGATGCGGCCCCCGTGGGAATTGGGGTCGGCGTGGGCTCCCTCGGGGTTGGGGCGAGTGTGTCTCTGGGGGTTCATGAGTATGCGAATGTGCGCGTTGGTGTGAATCGTTTGACTTACGATTTTAACCTCACCGTTGATGAGGTTGACTATGACAGTGAGCTCACCTTGAAGTCGATGGCCGCTATCCTAGGTTGGCACCCGTGGGCCAGCAGCTTTATGCTTT
>DOIU01000266.1 GCA_003511825.1 Gammaproteobacteria bacterium
CTGGCCATTTGCACGGCGCCGACCACGGCGGGGCCAGGGTTGCTGACCAGTTTTTGGTAGTCGTCATAGTTGGTTTCGGCGTGACCGAGGGTACACACAGAATTCGTGTGCCCATCGGGGCCGAGACCGGGTACTTCATCAAACGCGAGCTTGGGCCCGGTGGTGATGACGAGGTAGTCGTAATCGAGGGTGTCGCCGTTGGCGAGGGTAACGCGGTTATTGTCAGCGTCGAGTTTGGTCAACGGGCTGGCGACGAACTCGATTTTTTTGCGATTGAGGTAAGGCCCGATATCCAGCGCCGTCTCGTTGCGCTTGCGCCAACCGACCGCAACCCAAGGGTTGGACGGAGTAAATTCAAATTCCGGTTTGTCACCCACAACGGTGATGGTGTGGTCGGCGGTGTTGAGTTCTTCTCGCATTTCATAGGCTGCGGTCATGCCGCCTATGCCTGCCCCTATAATGACAATATGGGCCATCTCTGTCTCCTGCACATCGAGATAGTATTTTGATTATTTCAGCCAGCGCGAACCGCTTTTTGCGCTGGCTGACCGAGAATTTAACCGCAACATTCTGTCAGTCCTGCCTGTAAATCGCAAATTTGATCGGGCGTGCGAGGTGTTTGTATATCGTTTTTTTATGGGATATAAGTGCGTTTAGGGGGTGGCGAGTCAGCGCGCGCGACACCGCCGCACCGGGTCATGCTACCGCGTTGGGAGATAGTTGCTATACTTGCAGCACCGACCGCTGGTGCCGTCGCTCAAGGTGCGCCTTGCCGCATGCAGGCAGATGTCGTCCAAGCGATGGGTTGCTGTTCGCCGAGACACTAGCCGAATTGATGGCAGCTGCGGTTGAGCAGCGAATGCGTTTTTTTTGTTATTCGAGACCTTCACGTTATCCTCCGTCGATCATTACAGTTACCCGATTCCCTCGCACTGGCCTGGGCACTGATGGTGATGTCATTGTTTGCAGTGCCTGCGGTGGCGGCAGACAAGGCATCTTCCGAAGAGATCTCTGGCACTGAGTTGTGTCAGGGCCGCATTGACCGCGTGTATTTTTCCGGCAACGAGACCACGCGTGAGTCCACCTTGCGGCAGGAGTTATCCATCAGTGAAGGCGATGACTGCGTCCTGAAAAAAGTACGCCAGTCACGCCAGAACATGATGGATCTGGGGTTGTTCAGTGCGGTGCAGGCATCCTTAACCCGCTACAGTGATCGCCTGGTATTGCAGTTTACTGTGCGCGAGAAGTATTTCATTTTGCCGATTCCGCGGCTGAGCCGCACGTCCGATGGTGAGATTCGTCTCGGTGGCCAACTGCGCATCGACAATTTCTCCGGGCGCAATCATAAGCTAAAGATCACCAGCGAGCGTCATGCCGAAGACGATGGCGCCGGGCGCAAGGGGTTTGAGCATTCGTTTGAATATGTCGTGCCACGCTTCAGCGGCAGTCGCTTTGGTATGCACGTGCGGTTGCAACGGATGGACAAGCAGTTTGAGCTCAAGCGCGACGGTGAGGTCTATGGGGAGTCCAATCGCCTGGGCGACCTTGCCGAAGTCACGCTGATTCGCCGTCGGGACAAGGGGGCGGGTTCGCAAGGTTGGTTGAGCAAAATGGGCTTTCGCTACGAGCGGCGCGGACATGATCTGAGCGAGGGGGATCTCGGCCCCTTTGAAGAAGGCCGCAATCTGACCGTCGCTGCGGGGGTGGTGCGCAACGAAGTGCACCTGGAAAAATACCGTCGGCGCGGGTTCACCTTGGGTGGGACCGCGACCTTTGGCTTGCGCGTGTTGGGCGCGGATTATAAATAC
The DNA here is from genome assembly GCA_003511825.1 of Gammaproteobacteria bacterium. Classification (GTDB taxonomy): domain Bacteria; phylum Pseudomonadota; class Gammaproteobacteria; order Granulosicoccales; family Granulosicoccaceae; genus UBA7957. The sequence continues at coordinate 1,809 of DOIU01000266.1, forward strand.
CAGAGTCTCGACCTCTTCTATCGCGGCTACAAACCGCTGACGGATCGCAAGCGGCTGACCAATGTGAATTACAACATTGAGTTGGGCTACACCAATGGCACGCCGTTTGGTGAGCGGGCCTACTCGATCGGTGGTGGCGAATCCTTGCGTGGCTTGCCGACGCGAGAGATTGACGGCGACGTGAAAATGCTGGTGAACCTGGAGTACCTCGAAGCCTTCGAGAAGTATCCCGCCTTGCGCTGGGTCTTGTTCTGGGATGTTGCCAACGTCTTTCCGCGCTGGGATTTCAAGCCTGTGTACACCGAGAATGGTCTGGGTGCCGGTCTGCGCTGGAAGATCGTGTCTTTTGTGCGTGTGGATTTGCGCTTTGACTATGCCGTCAGTCTCAGCGAGCGGCGCGGGTATGCCTACTTTGGCACGCAGCTGAATTTCTAAGGGTCTTCGGCTATTGCCAGGTTCCGGCCTCCAACTTGCAACGAGAGTGGTTGGATTTTGCAGACGCCTATAGCGCAGCTGCTAGACTCCTTTTAATCACTATTATCAGCCGGGACTCTCTGCTCGCATTATGTCGGATTCGATCAAGCGCGACCTGCGCAAGGGCTTTATCGCCAGCGCCTTCACCAAATACCTCAATTTCGGCATGCGGATCATCGTCGCCGCTGTGCTTGCGCGGTTGCTCGAGCCGCACGAGTTCGGGATCTTTTCCATCGCCTTGGTGTTTTTGACCTTCTTCAGCCTGCTCAGCGAGAGCGGCATGTCGGTCGCCGTGGTGCAAAAGCGCGACCTGTCTGAGGCGGACGTCTCCAATATCTTTAAATTCACCGTCGGCATGGGTCTCAGCATTGCAGCGATTTTTATGGCCAGCAGTGGCTTGATCGCGCAGTTTTACGAGGAGCCTGCGTTGACGATGGTCTGCCAGGTGCTCGCCATCAGCGCCGTCTTTAACAGCGCAGCCGGGGTGCCGCGCGCGCTCATGCTCAAAGAAAAGCGCTTTGGTGAGATTGCGCGCCTGGACGTGATTGCGATGTTCACGGCGGCCGCCGTTGCCATGACATCGGCCTTTTTGGGCGCGAAATACTACGCGCTCGTGCTGCAGGAATTAGTACGCGGCTGCTTGGTGTTTTTTATGTACTACCGTGCGTCAGGTATCCAGGTACAACGCGGGTTTTCCTTCGCCAGTATTGGCAAGGTGTTTAATTACTCGGCGTTTCAGTTTTTGTTTAATGTGCTCAACTACTTCTCGCGCAATATTGATAATCTCCTGATCGGCAAATACTTCAGCACCACCATGCTCGGCTTTTACAACAAGAGCTACACCCTGATGCTGTTGCCGAACCAGACCATCAGCCAAGTGATTACGCCGGCGCTGCACCCGGTGTTTGCCGAGTTGCAGGATCAACCCAAGCGCATGTATCAGTATTACGTCGATATGGTGCGTTTTTTGGCCGACATCGGGGTGGTGATCTCGCTCGGGGTGTTTTTCTTTGCCCATGAGATGATCTTGGTGCTCTATGGCGCGCGTTGGCTGGATGTGGTGCCGATGCTGCAGCCGCTGGCCTTAACGATAGGCTTACAGCTGATTCTGCAGACCTCTGGCTCGGTCTTTCAGGCCCTGGGCCTGACCAAGCACTTGTTCTACACCGGTCTGGTGTCGTCGTTTATGATTATCGGCGCGATTGTCTACGGCGTGGTGTCGCAGGACATTATCGTCTTGTGTACCGCCTACGCGTCGTCGATTCTGTTTGTGTTCTTGCAAAATTACTACGTCCTCACGCGCGTGGGCTTTGACCATCCGTTTACCGAGTTTCTGGGGTACTTGAAGGTGCCCGCACTCATCTACGTGCTGTTGTTTGTGGGCATGAAGCTCGCGCTCTTTGTGCAACAGCTGGCCTTTGGCAGTGATTACTTCCTGGTGAATGTACTGGCGTTCGGTGGTTTGTCTGCCGGGCTGTTTTTTGTCACGCGGGAATACCGCTTTCTGGGTGAGTTCGGCAGTGACTATGGCATCAAGCTGCCGACCAACAAGCTCGGCAAGTTGTTCGAGCGTTCGCGCTGACGGCTCCCCTCTGCGCGCAACACCTTCTCTATGACGGGTGGGCGAGATGCTTACCCCAGGTCCCAATCTGATGTATATTCCGGAGACTTCAAACACATGTTCGAACTTCTCGGGGACCTGCAATGCCTGCCACGGATACGCATCCGGAGTCTGCCTCTGGCGACCCAAGCTACCAACACTGGCGCGTCTCGCGCGATATTGACGATATCGCCTGGCTGACCTTTGATCGTGCCGGCGAATCCACCAACACCTTACACGAACCCGCCATTCAAGAATTGGGTGACATCCTCACCGCGCTGGCCGCCAAGCCGCCGCGTGGGCTGGTGTTGCGGTCGGGCAAAGCCAGCGGTTTTATCGCCGGTGCCGATGTGCGCGAGTTCGATCACTTCACCCAGGCGGCTGACGTCACGGCCAAAGTGCGCGAGGCACACGCCGTCTTTGCAACGCTGGAGTCGCTGAGTTGTCCGACCGTTGCCGCCGTCGAGGGTTTTTGTCTGGGCGGCGGGCTGGAGCTTGCGCTGTGTTGCCAATACATCATCGCCCGCGACACCGAGGGCACGCGCATCGGTTTGCCGGAAGTGAATCTCGGCATCTATCCCGGCTTTGGCGGCACGGTGCGTCTGACCGAGCGGCTCGGTGCCACCCAGGCCATGACCTTGATGCTCACGGGGCGTTTGTTGCGAGCCCGCGCGGCGCGCGCCATGGGCGTGATTGACCAGTGCATCGGTCGCCACGACAGTTTGCGTTGGCATGCGCGCAAAGCCGTGTTGCAGCAGCGGCGGGCCAAGCGCCCCGGACTGCTTGCGCGCTTTAGCCACAGCCCACCGGCGCGCGCCTTGTTGGCGCCCATCCTCACGCGCAAGACGCAGGAAAAAGCCAATCCGGTCCATTACCCCGCACCTTTTCGTCTGATTGACAATTGGCGCCAGTATCGCGGTGATCGCACGGCGATGTTCGATGCCGAGGCGCGCGGCATCGGCGAGCTGATGGTGGGGCAGACCGCCACCCATCTGCGGCGTGTGTATTTCTTGATGGAGCGGCTAAAGAGCTTGGGTAAGGGCGACGACGATGCACGCATCCGCCGCGTGCATGTGATTGGCGCCGGCGTGATGGGGGGTGATATCGCTGCCTGGTGTGTGGCGCAAGGCCTGGAAGTGACGCTGCAAGATCGCGAATTGCAGTACATTGAGCCGGCACTCAAGCGGGCCGGGCAGCTGTTTCGCAGACGGCTGAAAACCCCGTCGGCCATCAATGCCGCCAAGGCGCGATTGATTGCCGACGTGGCCGGCGACGGTGTGGCGCGCGCCGACGTGGTGATTGAAGCCATCATTGAAGATGTCGCCGCCAAGCAAGCGCTCTATCGTGACCTTGAGCCGCGCATGCAGGCGCAC
>DOIU01000171.1 GCA_003511825.1 Gammaproteobacteria bacterium
CCAGGTGGACTACGTGGGTAGTATCCGCGAGCGCGATCTCACCTTTGGTATCGGCCCGGCCGGTACCGGCAAAACCTTTCTCGCCGTCGCCTGTGCTGTTGAGGCGCTCGAGGCTGAGCAGGTGCGCCGCCTCGTGCTCGTGCGACCCGCCGTGGAAGCGGGTGAGCGCCTCGGTTTTCTGCCGGGCGATTTGGCGCAAAAGGTCGATCCGTATCTGCGCCCCATTTACGATGCCCTCTACGAATTCCTCGGGTTTGATCGCGTCGCGCGGCTGGTGGAGCGCAACGTGATAGAAGTTGCGCCGCTGGCGTATATGCGCGGACGAACGCTGAACCATTCGTGCATCATTATGGACGAAGCGCAAAACACCACCATCGAACAGATGAAAATGTTCCTCACGCGCATCGGATACGGCTCCAAAGCCATCGTCACCGGTGATGTCACCCAAGTGGATTTGCCGAACAAGTCCAAGTCCGGCCTACGCCATGTGGAGCGTATTCTGTCAGGTGTTGACGGGCTCGGCTTTTGCCACTTCAGCGCGGCCGATGTGGTGCGGCATCCGCTGGTGCAGCGTATCGTCACGGCCTATGCCGCGGCTGAAAAGTCCGAAGCGGGCCCATCCGATGCAGACTGACACCGGCGCAGAACCTCCGAGTATCGAGCTGCAGCATGCAGCACCGGGCGAATACCGCCCCACCGATGAACGCTTGCGGCAATGGGTCGCCGTGGGTCTGGCCGGCAAGGACCAGGGCGTAACCCTGCGTATCGTCCCGCCAGAAGAAATTCGCGCGCTCAATCACCGCTATCGCGAGCGCGATAAAGTCACCAATGTCTTGTCCTTTCCGAGCGATTATCCCCCTGAGTTAGGCCTACCGTATCTGGGCGATATCGCCATCTGTGCCGAGGTGGTGAACCGCGAGGCCGCCGAGCAGGGCAAACAACGCGATGATCACTGGGCACACATGGTGATTCACGGCACGCTCCATTTGTGCGGCTATGACCACATCGACACGCACGAAGCAGAACAGATGGAATCACGCGAGATCGCTTTGCTCGCCACGCTGAATATCGACAACCCTTACGAGATTGAACCCTCAACACGAGTCGACCATGACTGAAGAAAACCCGGAACACAGCTCGCGCTCCCTGATGGATCGCATCGTGCACGCACTGGGTGGCGAACCCCGCGATCGCGGTGAACTGCTGGAAATTCTGCGAGACGCATGTGCGCGCAAGCTGTTTGAGTTGGATGCCTTGCAGATGATCGAAGGCGTATTTCAGGTGGCCGAAATGCAAGTGCGCGACATTGTTGTGCCGCGCTCGCAAATGGTGGTGGTGGAGCGCGATGCACCCATCGGGGAGATTCTGCCGGTCATCATTGAGTCCGGCCATTCGCGCTTCCCGGTGATCGGCGAAGATCGCGACGACGTCGTTGGCGTGCTGCTCGCGAAAGACCTGTTGCGCTTTTCGTCGCCCGACAAGATTGCTGATTTCTCCTTGGAAGCCTTTTTGCGGCCGGCAGTGTTTTCACCCGAAAGCAAGCGGCTGAATGTCATCCTCAAGGAGTTTCGGGTCAACCGCAACCACATGGCAATAGTGGTGGACGAGTATGGCGGCGTTGCGGGGTTGGTCACGATTGAAGATGTACTGGAGCAAATCGTCGGCGAAATAGATGATGAACACGATGCCGACGATGACGTGAATATCCGCAAGCATGCCGATGGGCGTTACTCCGTGCGTGCACTCACCGAAATTGAAGAATTCAATGAGGTGATGGCCGCCAATTTCAGTGACGACGAGTTTGATACCATTGGCGGCCTGATCATGCACGAAGTCGGGCATATGCCCAAACAGGGTGAACAGATTGACGTCGATCGCTTCTGCTTTAAAGTGTTGGCGGCGGATTCACGCAGAATTCACCTGTTGCAGGTCACATTGACTGACGCATCAACGCCGACCGACTAAACCCTTAAACCGCAAGCCCGATACCGCCTTTCAGGAAGAGAACCGCATGTTGCGCCTGCTCAGTCAAAAGATTCCCGCGATGGTGATCGCGTTCATCACGGGCGCCGTGCTGCCGCTGGCCTTTGCACCCTATGCCGTGAGACCGCTGGCGTTCGTCGCTCCCGCCATGTTGTTTTAGCTGTGGTACCTCGGCCCGGCCCGACGGATTTACCTCACTGGGCTGATGTTCCAGTTAGGCTTTTTTGCGGCGGGTGTGCACTGGGTGTATTACAGCATTCATCTGTTTGGCCACGCCGTCGCGCCTTTGGCGGCGGCAGTGACGGTGCTGTTTGTGGTGGGCCTGGCGTTGATCACGAGCCTCGGTGGTCTGGTGTATGCACGCCTGGCGCCGCGCCAGCATATGTTGCTGGCGGCTTTGGTGTTTACCGCCGTGTGGGCCTTGATGGAGTGGGTTCGTAACGGTCTGTTTGGCGGCTTCCCGTGGTTGGCCATCGGCTACAGCCAAATCGACAGCTGGTTCAGTGGTTATGCGCCGGTCGTTGGCGTCTATGGTGTCGGGGTCGCGCTGGTCCTGGTATGCGTCATGGTGGTCACGGCAGTCTTGGGCGAGGGCACCCGGCAGCGGGTCATGGCAGGGGGCGTTGCCGTGGTGCTGGTGCTCGCGGCCTTAGTACTGGATCGGGTGGATTGGGGCGAAGACAAGCCCGACAGCCTGCGTGTTCGTATGGTCCAGGGCAATATCGAGCAAGCCCAGAAGTTTGGCCGCGATGCCTTGCGAAAAACCCTGTCCTTGTACGAGACGCTGAGCCGGCGCGGCACAGGCCCGCAACCCGATGTGATTGTTTGGCCCGAAACGGCGATCCCGACGCGGTTCAGCCGCGTGGAAAAAGCACTCGCACCCTTTGTCGCGGAGATGGAGGCGCGCGATACCGTGGTGCTCAGTGGCGGCTTTCTGCGGCGGAGTAAAACGGAAGTCTACAACGCTTTTCGCGAATTGACGGGCACCCAGCAAACCTACCTGAAAAGCCATTTGGTGCCGTTTGGTGAGTTTATCCCCTTGCGCAAGACGCTGAACTTTCTTGCCCAATACATCGAAATCCCGATGTCGGATTTATCCTCTGGCCCCCCTGATCAGCCGCCTTTGGCAGTGAAAGGAGAGCGGTTTGGCATCTCCATCTGTTATGAGGACGTCTTTGGCGACGAAATGCGCGTGCAGTTGCCGGACGCAACCGTACTGGTCAATGTCTCCAACGATACCTGGTTTGGTGACTCGGCGGCACCACATCAGCACCAGGAAATCGCGGCCATGCGCGCGCGCGAATTCAGCCGCCCGCTGGTGCGCGTCACCAATACCGGGATCTCGTCGTTTATCTCGGCGCGGGGCGAGGTGCTCGACAGCATCGCCCAGTTCCGCCAAGGCACGTTGGATCGCGACGTCACGCCGCGCACCGGCCTCACGCCGTATATGGTGGTGGGGAATTAT
>DOIU01000416.1 GCA_003511825.1 Gammaproteobacteria bacterium
ATGCCGATGAGCCGCCCCGGCACAATACCGTCACGCGAGGCGAATGGTGGGCGCCTGATGAGGATGTGATGGCGATATCGGCAGAGTCGGGCTTCGCCGAGCGGTTAGGCCTCGACCTTGGGGATACGGTGACATTCCAGGTTGCTGGCGTGCAGCGCGGCGCTGTTATCGCCAATATTCGCGAAGTGGAGTGGGAGTCGTTTCAGGTCAACTTCTTTGCAATTACTTCGTCGGCCATGCTGTCGGACTTACCGGCGACCTCCATCACCAGCTACCACCAGGGCGCGGATACAGCCTTGCGCAGTGACTTGGTGCGCGCGTTTCCCGGCATTACGGTGATTGATGTGGGTCCGATGCTTGAGCGGGTGCGAGGCATTGTCGCGCGTGGGGCGTTGGCTGTGCAGTCCGTGTTTTTGTTTACGCTGCTGGCGGGTATAATTTTATTGTTATCGGCGGTGCAAAGCAGCCGCGCGACGCGTATGCGTGAGCTGGCGTTGTTGCGCTCCTTGGGTGCATCGCATCGGCAGGTTCGCCAAAGCGTGGTGCTTGAATTCACGTTGTTGGGCGCGTCAGCCGGGTTATTGGCCGCATTGTTTGCCAGCGTGATCGCCTGGTTGATTGGTACCCAGGTGTTATCCATCAGCATAGCGACCAACCCGATGCTGTGGATATACGGCACCTTCGGTGGGGCAGTGATCATCGGTGTTTCAGGTTACCTCGCCAACCGCCAGGTTCTCCATATTCCGCCATTGGCCGCGCTGCGCGCTGCGGTCTGAGCTTTGCTTTACATTTTTTTAGGACGCATTTTCGAGTCGGCGTAAGGGATCATGGAAGCCCGGTGCGCTGACTGCAGGCGGTAGCCTTACATGAGATCGACGCAAAACAACTGGCATCACGAATACTCCTCGGTTGAGCAGATTCTCGAGATTCTGGTCGAGGGCTATGCGGAGGCCGACGCTGAGCCCTTGCGCCGGGCAGTGACCTACCTGTGGTCGCTGCCAGAGAAGGGGCCCGATTACCTGCCTGATCCCTTCTCGGTAGCGGTGCGACTCAAGGGATTGAATGTCGATAGCGAAACCGTCACCGCCTGTTTGCTGGGGTCTTATTTGTGTGCCAGCCAATTGGGCCTGTCGCAGGTGTACATACAGTATGGTCGCAGCATTGGCCATTTGGTGGAAAATGTCCGCTGGCTCAATACCTTAATTGCCGCCAAAAAGCCTGAGCACGCCCCCGATTCTGTTTTTGCCAGCCAACAAACCGAAGTGTTGCGCCGCATGGTGTTGTCGATGGTCGACGACGTCCGAGCGGTGCTGATACGCCTCGCCTATCGTGCGCAACGCATGCCGCTGTTGGCCAAGCTTGACGAGCATGAACGCACCCGGATCGCCCGCGAAACCATCGAGTTGTATGCACCCTTGGCCAATCGCCTCGGTGTGGCGCAACTCAAGTGGGAAATGGAAGATCTGGCGTTTCGCATTCTTGAGCCCGATGCCTACAAACGCGTCGCGTGCGCCCTGGAAGAGCGCCGCGAGGATCGCGAGAGCTATATCCAGGATTTTGTCGCCGATTTGCGCGGGCGGCTGGATAAGGAACAGGTGCGCGGCGCCAAAGTCTACGGCAGACCCAAGCACATCTACAGCATCTGGATGAAAATGAAGCGCAAGCGCCTGGAGTTTTCTGACCTGTTTGATGTGCGTGCGGTGCGGGTGCTGGTAAACACGCTGCAGGAGTGTTACGCCGTGCTCGGGGTGGTCCACAGTGCTTGGAAGCACATCCCGCGCGAATTTGATGACTACATCGCCAACCCGAAGGAAAACGGGTATCGCTCCTTGCATACCGCCATTTACGGTCCGGGAGGCAAGCCGGTTGAGGTCCAGATTCGTACCCGAGAAATGGACGAAGATGCGGAGTTGGGCGTCGCGGCGCACTGGCATTACAAAGAAGGCGGCCAGCAAGATCAGCGTTTACAACGCAATATCAACAGTTTGCGCCAATTGCTTGAAAACCAGGACGAGGACGCGTTTCTGGAATCCGTTGCCTCCGAGGTGTTTAACGACCGGGTGTTTGTCTTCACGCCGGCGGGGGATGTGATTGATCTGCCTGCCGGTGCAACACCGCTGGATTTTGCTTACCAGGTCCATACAGAAATTGGCCATCGTTGCCGCGGTGCGCGTGTGAACGGGCGCATCGTGCCCTTGGCGCATTCGCTCGACAACGGCGATCAGGTGGAAATCCTCAAATCCAAAGAAGCCGCGCCAAGGCGCGACTGGCTGAATAAAGAGCTCGGGTACTTGGTCTCGAGTCGTGCGCGCGCCAAAGTGCGCGCCTGGTTTAATCAACAAGACCAAGATCAGCACCGCAGCGATGGCAAGATGATCATCGAACGTGAGCTCAAGCGCATGCGTGTACACGGCGTAGCGCTGGACAAATTGATGAAGCAACTGCACCTCGATACGATTGATAAGCTCTACGTCGCGGTGGGGCGCAATGACATCAGTCTGGCGCAATTGATCGGCGCGATCAGCGTGTTGGAGGACAACGGCCAAGGCAAGGAACAGGTGCCGCGTCGACGCCCTGCGCCGGCGCCGAGTGATGCCAGCACGTCGGCGATTCAGGTCAGCGGTGTTGGCAGCCTCTTGACTCAGATAGCGCCGTGTTGCAAGCCGGTGCCCTATGACGCAATCATTGGCTATATCACGCGCGGCAAGGGCGTATCAGTGCACCGCGCTGACTGCAAGAACATCCTCAATTTGCCCGCAGAGGATCAGGTGCGTTTGATTGACGTCGATTGGGGGACGGAGTCGCCGCAAACCTACGCGGTGGATATCGGTGTGCTGGCCTTTGATCGGCAGGGACTGTTGCGCGATGTGACGTCCGTGTTGTCGAACGAAAAAATCAGTGTGACCTCGATCAACACGCAATCAGACAAACGTGAGCAGACGGCGGACATGAAGATCAGCGTGGAGGTGGGCGATTTGGAACAGCTCGCTCGGGTGATGGATAAGCTGCGTCAGCTGCACAATATTCTGGAAGTTCAGCGCTTGATTTAGCGCTTGTCGTCACAAAGGGTGGAGGGGCTGTCGTCTCGAGTATCAGACGTTGGCCGGGCTCCTACTGCCCGGCGCAACGTTTCCCCCTCACGCCTCCTGGCGTCATCGCTGCAATTTATTCTTGCAGCTCACCGTCACTGTTTCTGAAGCTTTGTGTGCTGTACTCGTCCAGCGGTAGCTTTTCGACCACTTGCACGCGTTTGACGTAATCGACAAACGCTTGTGCATAGTCGAGATAGGTATCCACGCGCTTGTCCTCGGCAATGGTGCCGAAGGTCAAGTAGCCGTCTCGGCCGGCGGCGACAAAACTGTTGGTGACGACGGTGTATTGGGCTTGCTCGTCTAAGGCTGACCATTCACTGGCTGTTTTCGCTTTGTATGCCAGGTTTTGAATGCGTGAACCCATCGGCTGGGTCGCGTCGACATCCCAGCGCAAGCCAGAGGCGTAAGGATAGGCACCGGTAGAGCCGTTGGGTGAGAGCGCGAAGTCGAGGCTCTCTTCCAAGACCTGGCGGATCTGTGCACCGGTCATTTGCAGGTTATACAGCGTATTGGCAAAAGGCAGCAGGGTGTAGGCGTCGCCAATGGTGATGTCTCCGGCCGGAATATCAATTCTGACGCCGCCGCCGTTTTGAATGGCGATGTCTGCTTCGATACTTTGCTCCTTAAACGCCAGCGCGACGATGTTGCTGATGTCACTGCCTTGGGCGTTGGTCAATGCCGTACAGCCTGCGATCTCGCTGCGCCCTTGACCGGGAATACGTTCAAAGCACAAGTCCGCAGGGGCTGTACCAATCACTTCTTGTTGCAGG
>DOIU01000126.1 GCA_003511825.1 Gammaproteobacteria bacterium
CCGTGGTTTTGGTCACCAGCAAAACGCTGGCGGAAGTCTCCGCACTGAGTGCCGCCTTGGGCCTGGACCACCCCGTGGTCGCAGAAAACGGCGCGCTGGTCGCCGTGCCACCGGGATACTTCGGCACCGATGACTCGCCTTTACTTCGTCTGTCGCCAACCTACGAGCAGTTGTGCCAATGGCTTTGGCAATTGCGGCAAACCAAGGGCTACCGTTTCACCGGGTTCTGTGACATGGACAACGCCGATGTGGCCAAACACACCGGCTTGAGCACCGAAGACGCTGCCTTGGCGCGTCAACGTGAGGGCTCCGAACCTTTTATGTGGGAAGATTCAGAAACTGCGCTGGCAGCGTTTATGGAAGATGTGAAGGCGCAAGGGTGGCGATGCGTTCAAGGCGGCCGTTTCTGGCACCTGTTGGGCGATACCGATAAAGCCCAGGCTGCCCATCACGTGCTTTCGCGCTACCGCGAAACCATCGATTGTCATCTGGAAACAGTTGCGCTCGGCGATAGCCCGAACGATCTCCCCTTATTCCACGTCGCGTCCATTGCTGTCGTGATCCGTCGCCATGACGGCACATGGATGGACGTGGACGTTCCTGGCCGGACAATCCAGACCAACGGCATCGGGCCGATTGGCTGGAACGAAGCCATTGGATCTATCCTGACTGAGCTGGAGGCTACCCATGTCTGACTTCACGCAGCACGGCATCATCACCACCCTGCACAATTTGCGCGATCGCTCCATTGAAGGCCTTGAAGCCGAGCTACTGAAGTTTTCCAAAACCAACCCGATGGCGCTGATTTTGCCATCCTTGTATTCTGAGCTGCTGGGCCCCGCCCTACCGAAAATTGTCAGTGACTTGGAGTTGGTGCCCTACATTGGCGATATCGTGATTGGTTTGGATGCAGCAGACGAGAAGCAATTTGCTCACGCACAAACCTTCTTCGCATCTCTGCCTCAGTTTACGCGAATCTTATGGAACGACGGCCCGCGACTGCGTGCATTGCATGACGAACTCGAGCAACGCAAACTCGCCCCCACGCAACCCGGCAAAGGCCGCAACGCATGGTATTGTCTGGGCTATCTGCTGGCCCAAGGACGCGCAGAAGCGATCGCGCTGCATGATTGCGATATCTTGACGTACGACCGCTTTCTGGTGGCCCGTCTGTTCTACCCGGTGGCCACACCCGCGTTCGACTTCCGCTTTTGCAAGGGCTACTACTCACGCGTGTCAGACAAAAACCGTCTGGGTGGCCGAGTCACGCGTTTGTTCACATCGCCACTGATCTCCGCGCTCAAGAAAGTGCTTGGGCCGCTGGATTTTCTCGAATACCTCGACAACTTCCGCTACTTGTTGTCCGGTGAATTCGCGATGAAACGCGATGAAGCCATGAGCATGCGCATCCCCTCCGATTGGAGTTTGGAGGTCGGCGTGCTGTCAGAGGTGTATCGCAATATATCGCCGCACCATATCTGCCAGGTTGATATTGCTGATCGCTACGATCATAAACATCAGGACTTGTCGCAAGACAATGATCAGGGTGGGCTCAATCGCATGAGCATTGAAATATGCCAAGCCCTGTTCCGTAAACTCGCGACGGAAGGCGTGGTATTGCACACCGAGACCATTCGCTCGATCAAGGCCACCTATTTCCGTATTGCGCTGGATCGCGTGCAACAATATCAAGCAGACGCCAGCATTAACGGCCTCTCACTCAATCTGAACGCAGAAACTGAGGCCGTGGAATTGTTCGCACGGAGTATTATTACCGCCGGTGAACACTATTTGGCCAACCCCATGGAAGTTCCTTTTATTCCGAATTGGTTGCGTGTGTTTGATGCTGTGCCCGATTTTGCGGAACGTTTCCTCGATGCGGTAGAGCAAGACAACCAGCGAATCGAAGCCAGTTAACGCATTGTTGTCAGCCAATAGCAACCGTAAGCCGGGATGACTACAGAAGCCGGGTCATCCTGATCGCCTCGGGGCGATTCACGACTGATCAGGTCTTGTAACTCAGCGTGGGCTATCCCCGCATAATCGATCATTGCTAAGGCTATCGTTTGTGCGACTGGCGTAAAATTATACAAGCATGTAACCGATTGCTGTCCATCTACAGATGTCCGCCGAACAGCGAGTAAGGCATCAGGCAACTCAAACACAGATTGTGGCGCATCGGGGTGAAAAGCCGCTATCGTTCTGCGAAGCGCTAATCGTTCGCGCAAGGTATTAAAGACAGCGTGAGCGGGTGCGTTGGGATCATCAAGCTGGGGAATAAGTTCGTTGAGCTGCCAGCAGCGGCGGTTGATCGTGCGTGTCCTGCCTGTGTTTTCGACGCCCTCGTGAAAGTTTGGCGTAGCCAGTAGTGAGTGGATATACACAGCTGGCACCCCTTGCAATGCCATCGCGACGGTCTGCGACAAAATAAAGCGCTGAACGTGCCACATGTCATGATGCACTTCCGGGTCGCGCATGGCATCGAAGTAACTGATATTCAGCTCATACGGCACTTGTGTCCCATCCGCCTGCATGCGGTGCGATATATACCCGCCCCGCTGACGCATCGCGTCCAGCAACTCATTGACCTCGCCCTCAGGGACGATACCTTCCAGTGCACGCAAACCGACACCATCGTGAGACGCGGTAAAGTTTAAGAATGTGCACCCTTTGGGCGCAGGTGCCAACGCTTGCAGCCAGCGCCGTAGATAACGGGTGGAACCACTGTAAATGCCGTGCAACATCAGCGGCGGCAAACTGAACTGATAAACCATATGCGCTTCATCGCCATCACCAAAATAACTCACGTTTTCGGCATGAGGCACATTGGTTTCCGTAAGCAGAATGACATCCGGAGCAATGTCATCCAACATATTACGCATCAGTTTCACGACGTCATGCGTCTGTGGCAGATGAATACAACACGTACCCACCTCCTTCCACAAGAATGCGACCGCATCGAGGCGAATAATACGTGCACCCTGACGAATGTAGTAGAGCAAAATATCCAGCGCCTGCATGAGCACATCAGGGTTGGCATAGTTCAGATCAATTTGGTCTTTTGAGAACGTCGCCCATACATAGCGAGTGTCGTGTCGGGTCCGAATCCGAACAGTCAGAGGTTCAGCACGAGGACGGGTCACCGCTTTCAAACGAGGGTCATCCGGATCAGCCTCAATAAAGTAGCGATTCCCTGGCGGCATATTCTCCATATAGTCGGCAAACCACAAACTCTCCCTCGAGACGTGATTCAGCACAAAATCAAACATCAACTCAAATCGCTCACCCAAGCGGGCAATATCGTCCCATGTGCCGACCTCTGCATTCACACTGCGGTAGTTGATGACCGAAAAACCATCATCTGATGAATAAGGAAAAAAAGGCAGTAAATGCACCGTACCGATGCACTCACAAAGGTACTCGCTGCTGAATGATGCCAACGCCTGCAACGGCGACCCGCCCCCATCCCGTAGGCTGTCTCCGTAAGTAATCAGCAAGGTATCGGATTCATCCCAGCGTTTTCTGGGCGGGTTACCGGGATGGTCACGTTCATGCTTGCGCGCAATCACTGTCAGGCGTTGAACCAACTCCTCAGTATGTTCATTGGGATAGAGACGGGCCAGTCTTGCGTGCAGAGTCTCAAGGGTCTTGGGCGCTAACGGCATGAGTGATGGTCTGAGGTGGCTAAGATTGCGTGATTATGCACAACCCTGGGTTAAAAAGTCACCTACCGATACACCCATGACCGACGCCAGGGCCATGGGCCGATCATTCTGGAAGAGTGACGGTTACGAGGATTGAAACGTGAAGCGTGAATTGATAGAAAAATTCGCCATGAAGACCGTGCCTGTAGCAACCACCTGAGCCAGGCGGTAGTCAACGCCAACCGATTCATGGAGCAATCGCAAAATGAACAGATTGAGCACAAGCATCGAGAGTGTTACCGCGATGTATCGTGATAAGGCTTGCCCGTGCGCACGGGTAGATTGGAATGCCCAACTATGCAATAAGCTGTAATTCACCAAGCTACCAAAGCAAAAGCCCAAGAAACTGGCCACCCAAGGCATGACGCCGAATAATTCGACCAACACCAACATCAAGCTGAAATGAACACCGACGGCGAGCACGCCGACGGTGATGTATCGCGCAAGCAAGATCATTGCATTGTCCTCAGTACTTCAGAGGTTCAACGAAAAGCGCCAAGCTTGGAATATCAATCATAAACAATAAGGCGATTGCTGCGACCAAAAATGCAACATAGGTAACAAACAGCTTTTCTTTATACAGCTTTTCTGGCGTCTGTGTCGACGAGAAAGGCTTCATCGCGATGGCCAAATACCAGGTAAACAGTAATGCAATCAACGGAAAAGAGAGAATAAACTCTATGCGGTATTTAATGAGAAAGATACCCAGGAAAAACACCGAAGACAGCGCATAAAAGAACGAAGAGAGCAGCAGACTTTGCTCAGTATAGTGCTTAAATGACGCCCGATACAAAGAGGCACGCTGAGGGTCATTGATAAAGCGGTATTCCGCATAACGCTTCATCGCCATCAAGAAGGCGCCCCCCATCCAGTAGGCCAACAAAATACTTGAGGGCGGTAACTGCCCAGAGACCAGTGCAGACCACCCGAGCAGCAGCCGCAGTGGGTTGTTGATCGACTCGCTGAGCACGTCCAGGAATACCACTTCCTTGGTGCGAAATGGCCGGACGTTGTACAACACCCCCATCACCAACAGGATCGCAGAAAACAGAACAAATTCGGGCGTGAGCAAGGTTGCTAACCATAGCCCCGTACCACCGAGCAAGATGTATTCGAAAACGACGCCTCCCCCGCGAATCTGCCCAACCGCAGACGGGCGATGCTTTTTCACGGGGTGGAAGCGATCAAACTCTGCATCCAGGTATTCATTGATCACGTAGTTTGCCGACGCTACTAAACACGTGCTGGCAACCGCGATGATCAATGGGAAGAGTGCATCAGAAAAGGCCACATCGGCAAGGACCAATGCCAAGGCGACACCTGGCAGCATAAAGAGATTCTTAAACCAATGATCAGGTCTGGCGATCTTTATATAGTCAGATAAGTTCATTCGGTGGGCAATTAACGCAAAGTAGTTACTATTATGGGTAATCATGACTGCATTCGTTCTCGTTGAAAAAATGAGCGGTATTCATTTATTAGTGTATTTTTTTCTACAACCCTACACATTTCATGTTGTTCTGGCGGACATTATCTTCCGACTTTTTTATTTTTTTCATCGACTCATTAGCAATCACGGAAGATTCGATTAGCATAATTATAGGCACTCAGGCGTTCTTTTTCGCGAGGTGACAATTTAATGACGGACCGAATACATCAATATCGAAACCTTATTTTTATAATTTTTTTCATACACTTAGTTGTTATTTCCTATTTCGTATTGAGCGGTGGAGATCCTAAAAGAGCGGACACTGCTCGCTATCTAACTCTGGCTGAAACGCTGTGTGCAGAACAGCATTACCTCGGCCCCAATGTGCGAAACCGTTCAGACATTTTGCGAATTACTGAACCGCAAGAGAATTTTTTAAAACATGAAAATGCGACCGAACAAGTGCCCGAAGTCTTCCGAACTCCGGGTTATCCGGTGTTTTTATGTGGTTTGAATAAAATAGGTATTGAATCACATTATGGCATTGTTGCTATTCAATACGCGATGTATTTGTTCACTGTTTTTCTCATTTGGCACAACATAAAAAAACTGTTTGCGCCAAAGGTAGCCAATTTTTTGGCAATCAGCCTGCTCGTCATACCCGGCGGGTTGATCTATGCACTCACGCTCTACTCTGAAGTGCTTTTTCTGCTCCTGTTCGCACCCGCCATGCTACTGACGATGCGCTTTACCCGGGAACACAATACGTGGCTGCTAGCCGTCGCCGGTGCGCTGTTTGCGTTGAGTTTTTACGTCAAGCCCAGTGTCTTGTACCTACCCTTTTTGTTTGCCGGCGTCCTGGTGGTGTTCTCTCGCCAACCCCGTCGACACACCGCCATGCAGGCGGGTTTACTTGTGCTGGTGTTCTGTGTGGGCGTCGCCCCGTGGTTGCTGCGCAACCATCACGCCTACGGCACGCCTTATGTCAGCGGACAAATGAGCAACATGCTCGCGATTTACCATCTCCCAACATTACGGCACGAGCTTGAAGGCACAGCAAAAGCAGACTCTCGTCGCACCATTCGCGAAGCCGTTGATGACGCTGTGCATGCACGAGAACAAGAGACGCAGCAATATATGAGTGCCGTCGAGATTTATACGCTGCAACAACGCTACGCCATCAGCGGGTTTATGGAGTACCCGATGGTTTACGCTAAGCTTTGGCTGCACGGCACCTATAAATCCATCAAGGGCGACTATCTCCATCGATTCTATCTCATGATGGGAGGCCGCCCGCTGCAATGGGGGCAAGTCGCCGGTGATGCCTCGGCAGGGCAATTCCTCATCAGAGCCGGTATCAAAGCCGAACAGCTCTTTTGGACGTTGATCGCAGGTGTCGCGGCGTTGGCGATTGTCGGCGGACTCTGGCGAAGAGATCCAGTGTATTGGATCAGCGGTCTGTGTATCGCCTTCTTTTTGGTGATCCCAGGGACGATGGGGTATTCGCGGTTTCGGTTTCCGGTGGACTGGTTGATACTGACGTTTGCAATCAGCCTGTTAGATGTCTGGGTGGGTAAAGCCCGTCGACGCGATTAATCACGTCAACGGGCTCTAATACTCCAACCACCTAATAACTTAGGATGCAGCCAGCCACAAATCGCTCAGATGCTGGGCGCGCGAGTGCAGGACTCGCTGTGCTCATTCAAGTGAGCGCAACAACGCAGGTGGGCACTTTGTAGCTGGCCCGAAGGGAGCAACGTCACTGCAGAGCATCCAGACGTGTGTAGGCACGCTGGATTGCCAGTGAGACTTGGCTTGGAGCCGTGCCACCAAGGTGGTTTCGGCTAGCGACAGATCCTTCGAGCGTCAGAAAATCAAAGACGTCGTCACCGATTTTATCGCTAAATGCCTGTAGTTCCTCAAGAGGGATTTCGCTCAAATCCCGCTCTGTGTCCACGCCCAATTTCACCGCCTTACCCACCACTTCATGGGCATCACGGAACGCCACCCCTTTGCGCACCAGATAGTCTGCCAGGTCTGTCGCGGTCGAGAAGCCTTTGAACGCAGCGTCACGCATATTCTGCGCCTTGATCTCAATCGCTGGCATCATATCGGCGAAAGCACGCAAACTGCCCAGCAAGGTGTCTACTGTATCAAAGAGCGGTTCTTTGTCCTCTTGATTGTCTTTGTTGTAGGCCAGCGGCTGTGACTTCATGAGTGTCAGCAGGCTAATGACATGCCCGTTGACGCGTCCGGTTTTGCCGCGCACAAGTTCGGGCACGTCAGGATTTTTCTTTTGCGGCATGATGGACGAACCGGTACAGAAGCGATCGGGCAGGCTGATAAAGTCAAACTGTGCCGATGACCACAGAACGAGTTCTTCGGAGATGCGCGACAAATGGGTCATCAGAATCGCACCAGCGGCACAAAACTCAATGGAGAAGTCCCGATCACTGACAGCGTCGAGGGAATTTTCGGCCGGAGACGCAAACTGCAGCAGTTCACAAGTGAGTTGGCGATCAATCGGGTAGCTCGTCCCCGCCAATGCGGCAGCCCCGAGCGGCATCACATCCATCCGCGTGGCGCAATCGCGCAAACGTCCGGCGTCGCGCATCATCATCTCAAACCATGCCATCACATGATGCCCGAAGGTGACCGGCTGCGCCGTCTGCAAATGCGTGAACCCAGGCATGATGGCCTGCGTGTGCCGCGACGCGAGCGTGAGCATGCCACGCATGAGTCGATCCAACTCTGCTTGAATGGCCGAGATTGCATCGCGCATGTACAGACGGATGTCCGTGGCGACCTGGTCGTTGCGTGATCGCCCCGTGTGCAGACGTTTGCCGGCGTCACCGATCTTCTCGGTCAGACGCGCTTCGATGTTCATGTGCACATCTTCCAGGGCGATTGACCAGACAAACTCGCCGTTAGCAATCTCTTGTTCGATGTCATCGAGCCCACCGAGAATGGCGTCTAGATCAGACTCGCTGAGCACACCGACTTTATGCAACATCTTGGCGTGTGCGCGAGACCCCATTATATCTTGGCGATAGAAGCGCCGATCAAAATCGCTGGATGCGGTGAATGCTTGCACGAAGGCGTCTGTACTCTCACTGAAGCGCCCTCCCCACTGCTGGTTAGCCTGCGTTTTATCGTCTGTCGCCATCGGGCAATTCCTGTCACACCTGAGTAAACCGTTAATGATACCAGCTCGCGGCCAGCTTGGGTTTACTCTGGCTGCGTCGGCGGCGATGCCGCAATCGAGGCGCGCGCCTGATGAATATGACGGTCCAAATACTGCGCATAGAAATCGATCAATGGCACGCCGGTCATACGCGGCGCGATCTCTCGGCCCTCCGCGTCGAGGAATAACACAGTCGGGGTTAAGCTGACCCGATATCGATCGGCAAAGTCCTCACGAGTCACAATGGCGCCACTGAAATCTCGCAGCAAGCGGGTACCGTCAATGCTGATCTTGCGCAACACGATGGTCTCTCGATAATCACCGCTGAGGATCATCGGTTCAAAGACCTCGTCTTCAATCTGTTCGCAATAGGTGCAGTATTCGGCAGCAAACTCCAGCACCATCGGTGCGCGCTGGCGCACCATGTGACGGGCGTCCAAGCGCAGATCGTCAGCTTCTTGCACGCGGGTACGAATACCGTCAGCCAATAACGGTGCGCTAAACAGACCTAGGGCCCATGCGCATAAAATGAGGAAAGTGGGAAGGCCGGTTCTGATCATTGACTTGTTCTGGGTAGCTCACGGTATGATGCGCCATTCCGACGCCTTGGCGCGTCGCTCATGTTGCACCGTTAAAACCTATGACCAACACCTTGCGTATCGCGACTCGTAAAAGCCCACTGGCACTGTGGCAGGCCCACACGGTGAGGGATCGCCTGCTTCAGTCACACCCCGGCTTACAGATTGAGGTGGTCAAGATGTCAACCAAGGGCGATCAATTACTCGACAGCCCGTTGGCCAAAATAGGCGGCAAGGGGCTGTTTGTCAAAGAATTGGAAGTCGGCATGCTTGAGGGGCGCGCAGATATCGCCGTGCACTCCATGAAAGACGTGCCGGTGGATTTCCCGCCGGGCTTATCATTGCCTGTGATTTTGCCGCGTGAAAACCCGTTTGATGCCCTGGTCTCTACACGCTATGAATCGCTTGAAGCCCTGCCGCAAGGCGCTCGCGTCGGCTCATGCAGCTTGCGACGCCAGTGCCAGCTGCGCGCGATACGACCGGATCTTGAATTCATCGATCTGCGCGGCAATGTCAACACCCGTCTGGCAAAACTCGATGCCGGTGATTTCGATGCCATCATTCTCGCGGCAGCGGGCCTTATCCGACTCGGGCTGCCAGAGCGCATTCGCCAGCAACTGTCGCCCAGCCAGAGCTTGCCCGCCATCGGCCAGGGCGCCATTGGCATTGAATGTCGCACAGACGACCAAACCACGCGAGACCTGATTCAGGTGCTTCACGACCCCGATACCGCGACCCGAGTGACTGCGGAGCGGGCCATGAATGCACGCCTGAACGGCGGCTGCCAAGTCCCAATCGCCGGCTATGCGGAACTCGACGGCGGTCGGCTTGCCATGCGCGGCTTGGTGGGGGATGTCAGCGGCTCCCGCCTGTTGCGCAGTAGCCATGAAGCGCCCGCGGCTGATGCCGCAGATATCGGGCAGCATATCGCGGAAGACCTCCTCTCCCAAGGCGCAGCCGAGCTTCTCGATGTCTTGCGCTGAATCCACACCGCCTCGCTTGTGGTCTCATTAAAAGACCTGCGAGTGCTCGTGACGCGGCCTAGCCATCAGCAGGGTCCGTTTACATTGATGTTGGAAGCAGCTGGGGCAATACCCATCGCCTTTCCACTGCTTGAGATCCAGCCAAACGCTAATCCCAGCGCTGCGACCACTCAACTCCAAGCGGCGAAACAGGCCGACTCTGTGATTTTCGTCAGCCCGAATGCCGTCCAATTCGCGCATAATCTGCAACCATTGCCGTGGCCGCGATCAACTCGCACGCGTATCGCTGCCATAGGCACAGCCACCGCAAACGCCCTGCATGATCTGGGTGAGTGCGTCGATGTGATGCCCAGCCAAGATGCGTCCAGTAGCGAGGGTTTACTCGCCTTGAGCGCGTTTCGCGCGGTCGCGGGCAAGCACATCAGCATCGTCTGTGGGGACAGAGGAAGACAAGCGTTGGCTCATACACTGATCGATCGGGGAGCCTCAGTGACACAGGTGGAGGTCTACCGCTCACGCACGCCCGAATACGATAGCAAGCAACAATTCGTGATATTTGGTGAAAAAAAACCTCAGGTCATTTGTATTACCAGCAATCAAGGTATACTAAACCTCGTTCGTATCATGGATGATCGCTTCAAAAGCCAGGTAACCGCCCTTCCGTTGATTGTAAACAGCGGCCGATGCAGTAAACTGGCTCGCGAGCTGGGATTTTCAGGGACCATTACCGTCGCCCACCAACCGGGAGATCAGGGCCAGTTGGAAGGCATACAGCGGTGGCTCGCCACCAGCAACTTCAATCAGTCAGAATGAGACCATGAAAGACAAACGGCAAACAAGCACCCCCTCGAAAGCCGAAGACACCCCCGCCAGTGGTAATACAAGCACTCGCAAAGGGGGAGGCGTTATCAGCGGATTGGCACTGGTCATCGCGCTGGGCGCCTGCGCCGTCTCGGCCTATTTGTTCACTGAGTTGCAAAAATTCCGCGCCCAGACCAACAGCATGGTGGAAGACAGCACCTCTGCATTGAAATCTGGCGTTGACTCCGACATCGAGTCAGTCAAGACTGAAATCTCCGGCTTAAGTTCTCAGCTGGGCTCTGTGTCTGATGATTTCACGGGCAAGCTGTCGAAGATGGGCACAGACCTCGATACCAAGACCCAAGACGCCTTTACTGAGCTTGCAAACTCCACCGCCGCTGCCGTTCAGGAGTTAACCAGCAAAACCGAATCGGAAATCACCTCGCTTGCCAATGCCTCCGCCGAGCAACGCGGCACCTTGCAAACAGAACTCGAAACGGCAATGAGCACCCGCTTCGAAAATGTGCAGCAGTCTCTGGCAACACTCAGAGATGATCTCCACAAAACCCGCGATATCGCAACACGAGGACAGCGTGATTGGATGCTCGCTGAAATCAACTACTTGCTGCGAACCGGTGGCCATCGCGTGCGCTTGGCCGGCGACGTCAAGTCCGCCGTGCTCGCACTGCGCGCAGCCTCTGATCGCTTGCATGAGTTGGGTGACACACGCTACTCCCCTGTACGCGACCAGATCGCCGAAGAGGTTGCCGAACTGCGCCAAGTGGGCGACCCCGATATCGAAGGTGTCGCGTTTGAAATTGAGAAACTCAGCAAGCGCGCCGATGCCCTGCCACTGCCACCCTCCGCTGTTGAGAAGGCCATGGAGGTCGCCAAAGAAGACCCGAGCGAGGTGGATACGCGCGCAGTCGCTGATCAGCTCATCGAGTCTTTGAAAAATCTGGTGAAGGTGGAGAACTCCGATGGCACGCCTCGCATTCGCCCAGGGAAACCCACCAAAGAGCAACTGTCCGCCAGCGAAGTCTTGCGTCTGAATTTACAAGCCGCACGACTCTCAGCCTTACGCCGCGATCAAGAGACGTTCATCCTGCATATGGAAAGTGCAGAAAACTATGTGCGCGAAAAGTATCACCAAGACGATGACGTTACGCGTGCCTACTTGGAAGACTTAGCCGTCCTCAAAGCCCAACCGATCGTTCCATCGGTCAGCAAACTCGGCCAAGCCTTGATTCTTTTTAACGAAATTCACTCAAAAAGGGGCGAGACCTAAATGAAAACCCTCGTCGTATCACTGGTACTGATCGCAGTTGCCATCGCAAGCGCATTTTTTATCCACAACGATCCAGGGCAAGTCATCATTGATTTCCAAGGGGTCAATTATGAAACCACTCTCGGGCTGTTTCTGGCGGGTCTTGCCGTCGCATTTATCGGGTTTTACATCCTGTTGCGACTGTTCCTCAGCCTGATCAACGCCCCCAAAGCGCTCGCGCGGCGCGGATCACTGGGCCGTGAACGCAAAGCACACGAATCACTGGGTGCAGGCCTCGTCAAGTTCAATGAAGGCAATTATGAGAACGCAGAAGTCACCGTGCTGAATCAACTGTCGACGAACAAAACCTGTGATGCCGCAAGCTACATCATCGCGGCGCGCGCCGCCGCTGAACGCAAACAATATGATCGCAGCAGTAACTTGCTCAACAAAGCCCGCGCATGCTCCGTTGAGAGTGAGATCGCTGCCAATGTTGCCGAGGCAGAGATGCTGCTCCAACGCCACGAGTATCGCGAAGCCATTAAAGCCCTAGCGACCGTGCGCAAGAAGGCGCCCGCCAACACGCATGCCATGTTATTACTTGCCAAGGCCTATCGCGGCTCGAAGAACTGGGAAAGCATGCTGGACATCCTGCGCACAGCACGCCGCAAGCAAGCCGCTTCTAAAGAGGAGTTGCTCACGCTTGAACGCGAGGCGGCACACGCGGGCATTCACGACGCCGCACAGGGCAATGTCCAGGAAATCTTTGAGCGCCTGCCGAATCATTTGCAAGAGTTGCCCGATGTGATCCATGCCTATGCCACACGGCTGAATGACATGGAGAAAGGCGATGACGCAGCACGCGTGGTTGGCAAAGCTTTGAACAACAGTTGGGACGAGGATCTCGCTGCGCTGTACGGTAGCCTCGGGACCGAAGATGCGACTGCGCAATTGGATCAGGCTGAACGTTGGCACAAAGAAAATGGCGACAGCATGTCATTGCTACTCGCACTCGGGAATTTGTCCTATCGACGCAATCTCTGGGGTAAAGCGAAGGACTACATTCTCAAGAGTATCGCCATCAAACCCACGCCCAACGCGTTCTTCTCATTGGGTAAGACTCTGGAGGCGATGGACGACAGTGATGGCGCCATGGAAGCCTACAAACACGGTTATGCGTTAAACCCTGAAATTGTGATTCCTCAGGCCACCGCAACACCCACCACCCTGGAGAACCCGGCAAAGATTGACGCTATCCGCGAAGCAAGCGCCAGTCCATCACCGGCCTAGGTTGTCGGCGCGCTTCGTCTGAAGCGCCTCTGACTAAAAAAAGACTGGCCGACAAGCCAGTCTTTTTTTGTGCTTCATTGGCGAAAAATCTTCACGTCTCTAACGAGGGCAGACCCAACGCTTCCCAGCGCTCATCCACACGCTGACGTACCGAGGGATCCATCGTGATCGGAGTTCCCCACTCCCGATCCGTTTCACCCGGTAACTTGCTGGTCGCATCCATGCCCATCTTGGACCCCAATCCAGCCACAGGTGAGGCGAAGTCAAGATAATCTATCGGGGTATTCTCAATTAAGGTCGTGTCTCGGGCGGGATCCATGCGCGTCGTGATTGCCCAAATCACGTCTTGCCAATCACGCGCATTGACATCATCATCAACCACCACGATAAATTTCGTGTACATGAATTGACGCAGGAACGACCACACGCCCATCATGACGCGCTTGGCATGCCCCGGATACTGTTTGCGCATGCTCACCACAGCCATACGATACGAGCAACCTTCCGGCGGCAGATAAAAGTCCACAATCTCTGGAAACTGCTTCTGCAAAATCGGCACAAAGACTTCGTTGAGCGCGACACCTAAAATTGCCGGCTCGTCGGGTGGCCTACCGGTATAAGTGGAATGGTAAATGGGCTGCTTGCGATGGGTGATTCGCTCGATGGTGAACACCGGGAAGGTTTCCACCTCATTGTAGTAACCGGTGTGGTCACCAAAGGGTCCCTCCGGCGCGGTTTCCCCTGGGTAGATAAAGCCTTCGAGGACAAACTCTGCCGACGCCGGCACTTGCAACCCCGACAACGTTGATTTTGCAAGCCTGGACCTTTCACCGCGCAACAGTCCCGCAAATGCATGCTCCGAGAGCGTATCCGGAATCGGCGTGACGGCTCCGAGAATAGTCGCCGGGTCGGCCCCAAGCGCCACACACACTGGGAACGGTTTATCGGGGTCCGCTTGCACCCATTCTTGATAATCCAGCGCGCCGCCGCGATGACTGAGCCAGCGCATAATCACCTTGTTACGGCCAATGACCTGCTGGCGATAGATCCCCATATTCGTGCGCGACTTGTGCGGCCCCTGGGTAAGCACCAACCCCCAAGTAATGAGGGGGGCTGCATCACCCGGCCAACTGGTTTGCACTGGCAGCGCTGACAGATCCACTGCGTCCGCCTCAATAACGCACGCTTGGCATTCAGGAGAAGAGACGTTTTTGGGTGCCATATCCAGCACCTTTTTGTACACGGGCAGGGTCTTCCAGGCCTCTTTAAAGCCTTTGGGCGGTTCCGGTTGCTTAAGGAACGCGAGTAGCTCACCCACTTCGCGCAAGGCCGCGACTGACGACTCGCCCATCCCCATCGCGACACGCTTGGGGGTGCCGAACAAAGAGCCTAAAAGCGGAATCTGCGATCCACGAGGCGCATGAAACAACACCGCCGGACCACCGGCGCGCAGCAGTCGATCACAGATCTCCGTCACCTCCAGATAGGGGTCGACGGGTTCCCGAACATCAATCAACTCGCCTTCTTGGCGAAGTTTATCGATAAACTCGCGTAAATCCCGGTACTTCATCGCTCAAGCGGCCAAGCCACTGTGACGCAGCAACGCGCTGATATCCGGCTCGCGGCCACGGAAATCCCGAAACAAGACCAGTGCTTTGCGCGTCCCGCCCTGCTCCAAAATGCAACGCATAAAATCGCTACCGGTGTCAGCGTTAAAGATACCTTCTTCTTCAAAACGACTGAACGCATCCGCAGAGAGCACTTCCGCCCATTTATAGCTGAAGTAACCCGCCGCATAGCCACCACTGAAGATATGGCCAAAACTGTTCTGGAAGCGATTAAACGCAGGCACAGGCACGACAGCCACCTCGTTGCGCACCGTGTCGAGCACTTGTTGAACCGTGAGCGACCCCGCGTCTGCCCCATGAAGACGCATATCAAACAAGGCAAACTCGAGTTGGCGCAACATCATCATCGCAGACTGGAAGTTCTTTGCCGCACGCGCTTTTTCCAGCAAATCACGTGGGATTTTCTCACCGGTCTGGTAATGCGCACTGATCATGTCCAATGATGCTTGCTCCCAGCACCAGTTCTCGAGAAACTGACTGGGGAGTTCCACGGCATCCCACTCCACCCCATGAATGCCCGAGACATCGCGATAATCCACTTGCGTGAGCATATGGTGCAAACCATGGCCAAACTCGTGGAACAAAGTGGTCACTTCCGCATGCGTGAGAAGCGCCGGTTCATCGCCAACCGGGGGGGTTAAATTGCAGGTCAGGTACGCCACGGGCAATTGCAGTGCATCCGGATGGCGCATACGCGTGACACACACATCCATCCAGGCGCCACCGCGCTTGTTCTCGCGCGCGTAGGTATCCAGATAAAAACCACCGCGCAGCTCACCGGATGCATCTTCAATTCGGTAGAACTCCACATCCTCGTGCCAAACCGAAGCCGTACAGTCCTTCTCAATCCGTAAACCAAACAAGCGCCCGACCACGGCGAACATGCCCGGAATAGCCGTGTCAGCCGGGAAATAGGGTTTCAGATCGTCATCCGATATCGCGAATTTGTCTTCCTTGAGCTTATTGGCATAGTACGAAATATCCCATGCTTGTAATGTAATACCCGGTTCCAAACCTGCCGCAAACGCCTGCAACTCGGCAAACTCAGCCTCTCCCGCTGGGCGACACTTCGTCACCAGCTCTTGCAGAAAGTCCACGACTTGCGCCGGTGACTCCACCATCTTTGTCGCCACAGACAAGTCCGCGTAGCTGTCAAAACCCAGCAATGCAGCCTGCTCAGCGCGTAAAGACAGGATCTCGGCCATCAAGTCATCGTTGTTAAACGCAGAATTGTGCGGCCCCTGGTCTGATCCGCGCGTGGCGTATGCGCGGTAAAACGTCTCGCGCAAGCCACGGTCAGCCGCAAAGGTCTGAATGGCATAGTACGTCGGGAACTCAAGATTAAACAGCCAACCCGTTTTCTCCTGCGCTTCTGCACGGAGCTGGGCGGCCTTTTTGGCATGCTCGGGCAAGCCCGTGAGTTGCCCCTCATCCGTCACATGGAACGTCCAGGCATTGGTCGCATCGAGGACGTGCTCGGAGAAGCGGCTGGATAACTCACTCAAGCGCAATGCGATCTCACGAAAACGTGTCTTTTCCGCCGGCGGCAATGATACGCCACTCAATCGAAAGCCAAGCAAATTGTCGTCGATCGTCTTTTGTTGGCCTGGTGACAGAGTTGCATATTCAGCAGATTGACGGAGTTTTTCGTACTGCTGGTAGAGCGCTGCATTCTGCCCTAGCTCAGTGCTATAAGCACTGATCAGTTCACGGCCTGCATTATAAACATCGCGCAGTTCGGAGCTGTTCTGAACCGCATTGAGATGACGCACCGGCGACCAAAAGCGGTCGAGCGCATCTGCCAACACATCGAGGGGATAGACAAACGTCTCCCAGGTCGGCTCAGTCATCTCAGTCAGCGTCTCAATGCTTTGTTGATTGTTCTTCAACAGCGCGCGCAGATCGTGTTCAACCGTGTTGATATCCAACGCATCAAACGCGGGCAACACAAAAGGAGTTGCAGTCATAGCGAATTACCAGGTTGCGTGTACGTGTAAGCGAATCGGAATGGCCTAAATGTCGAGATTGGAAACAGATAGTGCATTGCGCTCGATAAACTCGCGCCGAGGTTCAACGTGGTCTCCCATCAACGTGGTAAAGACTTCATCCGCCGCGACAGCATCTTCAATTTTAACCTGCAACATGCGTCGTGATTCGTGATTCATGGTCGTTTCCCACAGCTGCTCTGGGTTCATCTCCCCCAGACCTTTGTACCGCTGGATCGATAAACCACGACGCGACTCGGCCAATAACCATTCCATCATCGCACGGAAGGTCGCCACAGGCTGGGACTTTTCACCGCGCTTGACGTAGGCTTCTGCCTCCAGCAGGTCATGGGTATCGCGACTGAAATTCGACAACGTGCGATAGTCAGGAGATTTGAGAAAGGCCGTATCCAAGACCGTGATATGTTCGTTGCCGTGGACGCGTCGGGACAAAGTAATCGTCGGCGCGTCATTCCCGGTCGTCACTTCGGCCGTATAATGGTCGGCATTAATCTTGTCGCGATTCAAGACCGTCACCAGTGTATCTGCGTAAGCTGACAATGCATCCGTGTTGGCCAGCTCATCCTCTTGCACAGGTTTTACGGCCACAAAGGCTTCGAGTATTTCACGATCAAAACGACGTGATAGCTTCTCAAAAAGTTGGGTCACCACCATATACCGTTTAGCCAAGCTTCCGAGTGCTTCATCGCCAATCGCCGGTGCCGAGGCATTCACGTGTAACTGTGCATCATTCAGTGCCAGTTGCAGGAGATACGCTGCCAACTCATCGTCGTCTTTTACGTAATATTCCTGCTTGCCTTTTTTCACCTTATACAGCGGGGGCTGCGCGATATAGACATGGCCCCGTTCTATCAGCTCCGGCATTTGTCGATAGAAAAACGTCAGTAGGAGTGTGCGGATATGCGAACCATCGACATCCGCATCGGTCATGATCACGATGTGGTGGTACTTCAGTTTTTCGATATCAAACTCATCTCGCCCGATACCACATCCCAAAGCAGTGATCAGCGTACCGACTTCAGCGGATGAGAGCATCTTGTCAAAACGGGCTTTTTCTACATTGAGAATTTTTCCTTTCAACGGCAGGATTGCCTGAGTTTTACGGTCTCTGCCCTGCTTCGCAGAGCCGCCCGCAGAATCACCCTCCACCAGATACAATTCTGACTTGGCGGGATCACGCTCCTGGCAATCAGCCAACTTGCCCGGCAAACCAGCAATGTCGAGCACGCCTTTGCGACGCGTCATTTCGCGAGCCTTTCGGGCTGCCTCCCGTGCGCGCGCCGCCTCGACAATTTTGGCAGTGATATCTTTGGCATCACCGGGATTTTCTGCCAGGAAGTCCGCCAAGTATTCCGACATGAACGATTCAACCGCGCCTTTTACTTCGGACGATACAAGCTTTTCTTTGGTTTGCGAGGAGAACTTTGGATCAGGCACTTTCACTGATAGCACCGCCGTCAACCCTTCTCGCGCATCGTCGCCACTGGTCGCCACCTTGGCTTTGTTCAGAATGCCTTCTTTTTCCATGTAGTTATTCAACGTGCGGGTCAAGGCTGCCCGAAATCCCGACAAGTGCGTGCCACCGTCTTTTTGCGGAATATTATTGGTAAAGCAGAAAATGCTTTCTTGGTAGGAATCGTTCCATTGCAACGCGAACTCAACGCCGATGTCATCACGTTGACCGTTGTAGTGCATAACGGTGGGATGTA
>DOIU01000523.1 GCA_003511825.1 Gammaproteobacteria bacterium
AACACAGAGGTGGCCAAACCGCCCAGTGGCAACAGTTTCGATCCGCGAGCGCGCCGGCAGCAGTCCTCCTAACGCACATGCCCTGCGCCGCGTCTCGCGCGATCTTTTTAGAGAAGGCTGTCCCTTCCTGTCTGCGTAGATCGCGGCAATCATCAACGGCTTTCGTCCAAGGAGATGACGAATGAACACACGGCGTTTAGAACGACATCGTACACGATCGACAGGGCCATTTAGCCAGCAGCGCGTCATGATCACCACGTTGGTGTTAGCGCTGTTGTGGCTGCTGCTCACCCAGGGCTATATGAGCAGTTGGGTCATCGGCAGTCTCACTGTTCTACTCGCCACGGCATGCAGTTTCGCGTTGTTCAAGCCGGCATCCCCCGCAGAACCGCAAGAGCTAAGCGCACATCCGCCGCTCCATCTGGGTCGGCTGCTCCGGTTTGTGCCTTTTTTCCTCTGGCAATCCTTACGAGGCGGCTGGGACAACGCACTTTATGCGATCTTGCCCCGAAAACGCACTCATCCGGGGTTTTTCCTGTACAAAACCACATTAGCTGAGGGTCTACCACGTCTGTGTCTGTTGCACCTCATCAGCCTCCTGCCGGGCACGCTGAGCGCAACCGTCAAAGACGATGTGTTTGTCATTCACGCCTTGTCCCTGTCTGCTGACAATGTGGCAGGGATACGAGCAAGCGAGGCACAACTCGCCGCTCTGTTTGGACTGAACACCTCCACGCCTGGGAGTGACACACCATGATCACGTATTTGACGGTCGTCACCGGACTGCTGCTCAGCATGCTGCTCGCCGGGCTCTGGCGCGTGATGCGCGGCCCGACAGAAAGTGATCGCATGCTGGCAACGCAACTGTTCGGCACCGCCGGCGTGGCGTTGCTCATGCTGCTGGCCGTACTGCAACAGCAAGCCGCCCTGCTCAATGCCGCGTTGGTACTCGCGCTCTTGGCACCGCTGACGCTGGTCGCGTTTGTGAGATTCAGTGGAGAGTCACGATGACGGTCGCCGATATCATCACCGTTGTCACCACCGCAACCGGGCTGTTCTTTTTCGTCGCCGGCACCTTGGGTGTGCTGCGATTCCCAGACCTCTTCAGCCGCCTACACGCATTGACCAAGGCGGACAATCTCGGACTGGGGTTTATCGCGACCGGCGTGATGGTGCAACTCGGCACCATCGCTGATGCCGCACAAATACTGCTGATCTGGCTGCTGGTGATGGTCGGTGGCGTGGTCAGCAGCTTTCTGATTGCTGATCACGCCCTGAAAAGCCACCCCATCATGCCACGCACAAAAGGTGAAACGCCATGAGCCCAATGCTGTTCGTTGATGGCTTGTTGGCGAGCGGCGCGATCGCGCTCGCCTTACTCTCGCTGAACGCTCGCGAGGTCTTTACCAGTATTGTATTGTTTGTTTGCCTGGGTCTGCTCGCAACGTTAATTTGGGCGCGACTCGGCGCTTGGGATGTGGCCATCGCCGAAGCCGCTATCGGCGCGGGCCTGACCGGTGCCCTGCTGTTGGCAGCCAGGCATCGACTGCGTGAGCCAACATCGCGTGACGATACACCTGCAGCGAGGCGACCCCATGTTTCGTGAGATGAGCCCGTCATTCACAGACACACACGCCTCTACCTTGCCGCGTGTGGCACGCGTACTCGTGGCCTCGGTCATCACAGCCGGCGGCGCTGCCCTATTGCTGGCCACCCTCCGCACAGACAAGGCCCCCCCCGAGCTGGCCGTCCTCGTCTCAGAGCAGCTTGCGACCAGCGGTGTCGAGAACCCGGTCACCGCCGTCTTATTGAATTTCCGCAGCTATGACACCTTGCTCGAAATCGCAGTGCTACTGATTGTCGCGATCGCCATGCAGCCCCATGCGTCATCCCAGCCACGCATTGTCGCGCCCTCCACCAATAATGAGAGCGCGACAAACCTCGTGCTGACAAGCCTGTTGCGCTGGCTCATCCCCCTGTCGGTCTTGGTGGGTGGGTATCTGCTCTGGACCGGCGCCTATGCGCCGGGTGGCGCATTCCAGGCAGGGGCAGTGCTTGCCGCCGCAGGTGTCGCACTTGCACTCACAGAACGGTATCAGTTTGGCTGGCAATCCGCAGGCGCGCAGTGGTTGATCAGCGCAGGTTTGGCAATCTTTATCGCCACGGGCATCGTCAGTGGCATGGTGACGGGCACGTTTCTGCAATACCCGGTCACCTACGCTGCCACCTTAATACTGGTCGTGGAGATCGCCGCCACCGTTTCCATCGCGGCCATTCTGCTGCAGTTGTTTACTCGTCTCGCGCGTGCTGACGTGACATCGCCCCACACGTCGGGTGCCTCATCATGACGCCCGACATCATCTACAGTGGGGCCGGCATGGTCGTATTTGCGATGGGCCTGTACGGTGTCATTGCCTCGGCGCATATCCTGCGCAAACTGGTGGCCATCAATATCATGGGCATCGGCGTCTTTATGCTCCTGATCGCAACAGCGCACCACGACACGCTCATCGACCCTGTGCCGCACGCTATGGTACTCACCGGGATCGTTGTCGCCGTGGCCGGCACCGCGCTGTGCTTATGGTTGGCCGTCGTTATTCGTGGGCTTGAGCACGACGCTGCAAGCCACCCATCGCAATGAACAACAGCCTATTCGGCACACCGCTACTGCCGCTGGCAGTGGTGATTCCACTGATTGCGGCTATCGTCAGCCTGCTGCTCACGTCGCCCAGGGCACGGTCCATCACCGGTATCGGGTTTGCAACGTTGCTGCTGTTCGCCCTCGCCCCCTGGCTTTGGCACACCCCTGGGGCTGATCTTCCCACCTCTGTGCGCTATGCGCTGGGCGGCTGGGGCGCACCGCTTGGGATTGATCTGCATCTCGACGGTTTTGCAACCGTGCTACTGCTGTCAACTGCCGCCTTAGTCCTTGTCCTCAGTATCTACAGCGCATTTTACTTTGCAGGGCAGTCGCAAGCTGCGCGCTTCTGGCCACTTTGGTGGATGTTGGTGGCAGGACTCAATGGCGTCTTTCTCGCCGCAGACGCCTTCAATGTGTACGTCTTGCTCGAGATTATTGGCCTGGCCTCCGTCGCGCTGGTGGCCTTGGCAGGTACGCGTGAAGCATGCACAGCCGCACTGCGTTACGCCTTGGTCGGTCTGCTCGGCTCTTTGTGCTATTTGCTGGGTGTCGCCCTACTCTATCGTCACTATGGCACACTGGACTTCGCACAACTTGCCGATCTTGCGCAAGCCGACCCACTCACCTGGGCCGCGCTTGCGTTGGTCACTGCTGGCCTATTACTGAAAACAGCGCTACTGCCCTTGCATTTCTGGCTACCATCGGCGCATGCCAACGCGCCCGCACCGGTCAGTGCCGTGCTCTCAGCCCTGGTGGTCAAGGCGTCTTTTTACCTGATCGCGCGCTACTGGCTCGATATCCTATCACCTGCGGTCACTGACCTGGGCAGCATGCTGCTGGGACTGCTCGGTGCTGTCGCGGTAATCTGGGGCTGCGTCGCTGCGTTTCGCGCGCATCGATTAAAGCTGCTGGTGGCCTACTCCACTGTCGCGCAACTGGGTTACTTGTTCTTATTGTTCCCCCTGGCCGCGAGCGGCACCGACACCCACATGGCACTGGAAGCCGTGGTCTATTTTATCGTCGCCCACGCCCTGGCCAAAGCGGCGATGTTCCTCGCGGCGGGTAATATCCTGCGCGCCTGTGGGCATGACGACATTGCTCGACTGCGAGGCGTCGCCGGCCAACAACCCGCAAGTTTGTTTATCTTCGCGATCGCGGGCGTCAGCCTGATTGGCCTGCCACCGAGTGGCGGCT
The DNA here is from genome assembly GCA_003511825.1 of Gammaproteobacteria bacterium. Taxonomy (GTDB): domain Bacteria; phylum Pseudomonadota; class Gammaproteobacteria; order Granulosicoccales; family Granulosicoccaceae; genus UBA7957. The sequence goes on from DOIU01000523.1 coordinate 3,836, forward strand.
TTATTGCCAAATGGCTGCTGCTCAATACAGCGATCAGCAGCGGGCAATGGTGGTGGGCGGTGGTTGTGCTCTGCGGCGGACTGCTCGCCGCCTTGTATATTTTTAAAGTGCTCAATCTTGCCTTTGTTCGTGTCGACCTGCCCTCCGGGCAAATACCTCAGCCTGTCTCTGCGCCGACACACGCAGGCATGACACTTTGCGCCTTTGCCTTGGCCATTGGGGCGGTCGCACTGGGCTTTAGTGCCGAGTGGCTGGTCACGCTGCTCGACGCGGGCAGCAGTGTGACCACCTTCTCTCAGGGAGCCGGCACATGAACGTGAGCGCACACTTGCCCGCATGGATAGTCTTAAGTGCCTGCCTGCCAGGCCTATTAATCTTTATCACTGGTGAAAACCGCATTCGCTTGCGGCGCACGCTCAATTTAACCGGCAATTTACTCTGCGTCGGCCTAATTGCCATCCTGATACACGGTGTTTACAACGACCAGGTCTTTGAAACGCGGCTGCCGTTATTGCCCGAGATAGACCTCGTCCTTCACGCGGACGCGCTCTCGCTGTTGTTTGTCAGTTTGTCTGGGCTACTGTGGCTTCTCACCACCATTTACGCCATCGCCTACCTGGAGGGCACCGAGCACCGCAGCCGCTTCTTTGGCTTTTTTAGTCTGTGCGTCAGCGCGACGGTCGGCATTGCCCTGGCCGGCAATCTGATTACCTTCTTAATCTTTTACGAATTGCTCACGCTCACCACCTACCCCCTGGTTGTGCACAAAGGGGATCGCGCCTCACTGCGCGCCGGCCGCATTTACCTGACGTACACCATGCTGGGAGGCGCGCTGCTGCTCGCCGGCGTCGTCTGGCTAAAAGCCATTGCCGGCCCTCTGGCGTTCACCGCGACAGGCATCCTGGCTGACATGCCTCATCTGAACCCGCTGCATTTACAAATTATTTTTGTGCTACTGATTGCGGGCTTAGGCGTGAAAGCCGCCTTGATCCCCTTGCACGGCTGGCTGCCTGTCGCCATGGCGGCGCCGGCACCCGTGAGTGCACTGCTCCACGCAGTGGCCGTGGTCAAAGCAGGTGCCTTTGGCATCATACGTGTGGTCTACGACGTGTACGGCATCACGTTTACCCAAGCCTTGGGGCTCACCACAGGCCTGGCCGTCTTGGCAACCGTCACCATTGTGTATGGGTCACTGCGCGCACTCTTCCAAGACGACATCAAAAAGCGCCTGGCTTATTCCACGGTCAGCCAAGTGTCTTATATTGCATTAGGAACAGCGATTGCGGGCCCGATTGCCACCATTGGCGGCATGGTGCATCTGGTCCACCAGGGGTTGATGAAGATCACCTTGTTCTTTTGCGCGGGTAATCTGGCCGAAACGCTGGGTATCCATAAAGTCAGCCAACTGCAAGGCGTGGGTCGGCGCATGCCACTGACCATGGCCGCTTTTACGTTGGCGGCGCTCGGTATGATCGGCTTGCCGCCACTGGCCGGCTTTGTCTCCAAGTGGTACTTGGGCACGGGTGCACTTGAGGTTGACGCGCACTGGGTATTGGTGGTGCTTGCAATCAGCAGCTTACTCAATGCCATGTACTTTCTGCCACTGCTGCATGCTGCGTGGTTCAAGGCTCCGCAAAAGGCATGGACCCCGCCATCGAGCCGTTGGGAAACCCACTGGATGCTCGTGTTGCCACCGGTGATGACCGCTGCACTTGCCGTCGTCGTTGGCCTGTTTGCAAGTGCTGCCCTCAGCCCAACAAGTTGGTCCAAGCTGATTGCGGCGCGTGAGTATGGCCAGGTGTTCGTGCAGATCATCCCCGATGCTCAACTCCCCGTACCGCAACTCTGGTGGGCAGTGATCACCCCCTTACTGCTTGCGATTGGCCTCCTGTGGCGCCCGGTGCGACGCGTGTGTCTGCGAGTCACTCCCCTGGCTAGCCTGCCGGCACTGGCGGTGGCCCTGACGGTGCCCGCCGGTTCAAACACCGTACCGTGGCTGCTGTTTGGCAGCGTGATGGCCCTGGATGACAGCGCGCAGGTGATGCTGTTGCTCGCCGCCGTGCTGTGGTTGGTGGCGAGCCTCTATGGGCATGACTACCTGCGTGATGATCCGCATGCCGGCCGCTACAGCGCGTTTTACTTAATCTGTATGACCGGCAGTTTTGGGTTGATCCTCGCCCAGGACGTTTTTGGCTTTATCACCTTTTTCACTGTGATGAGCCTCGCGGCCTACGGCTTGGTGATTCACACCGGCAGCGACGCCGCCTTGGCAGCGGGCCGAACCTATATGCAATGGGTTGTCATCGGTGAAGTGCTGCTGTTCGCGGCATTTGTCACCTTGATGATCATCGGCGAAAACAACACGCCCTATGCGCATCACTTTCCCGTGTGGTTAGCGGCGCTGTTTGTTGTCGGATTTGGGGTGAAGACCGGCTTGCTCACACTGCATGTCTGGCTCCCTCGTGCGCACCCGGTCGCACCCGTGCCCGCCAGTGCCTTGCTCAGTGGCCTGATGGTGAAGGCGGGTCTTCTGGGGTGGATGCGGTTCCTCCCCATGGGCGAGGTGGCGCTGCCGGATCTCGGTGCGCTGCTGATACTCGTCGGCCTGCTTGGCGCCTTTTACGGTGTTGTCGTTGGGTTGCTGCAAGCAAACCCAAAAGCCCTACTGGCCTATTCAACCATCAGCCAGATGGGCATTCTCGCCAGCGGTGTCGGTGCCGGGATGATGGCACCGGCACTGTGGCCGGTGCTGATGCCCGCGCTGTTGCTGTACGCGCTCCATCACGGCCTGGCCAAGGCTGCACTGTTCTTGAGCGTGGGTCATGGTCAACTTCTGGCACGCGCGTATCGGTTTCGCGGGTTGGTGTGGCTGGGTGTCTTGCTACCCGCACTGGCACTCGCCGGTGTCCCCTTGACCAGCGGCGCGATGAGTAAATTCGCGCTGAAGAGCGCCGTCGCGGATATGCCGTGGCTCACCCTGCTACTGCCACTCACGGCCGTTGGCACGACGTGTTTGATGTTACGATTTTTGGCGCTGATGCACGCATCGGCAAACGGGCAACATGCTGAATCACGCATCGGTGCGACCGCATTGAGTGCATACGCCGCGCTACTTGTCATCATCATTGCAGGGGTGGCACAGCTGCCCATAGCCAACGGGTATTTCAGCGCGCACCTGACTCACAGCGCACTCTGGACAGCGGCGTGGCCTCTGCTCGTCGGGGGATCGCTATACCTGCTTTTACGGCAGCACTTGTCACGCTTGATCACGTCAGGTTTTGCGTATAATTATAGAATGCGCATAGCAATCCCGTCGCTTCAAACCTGGCTCAGCCAGGGCAAAAACACGCGACTGACAATACTGAATGACCGTGCACAAACAACTGTGGCCGCCGTGATGCAGCTATGCCACATCGCCCGCGCCAGTCTCCCTTTACCCTATGTGCAACCGGGCATCGCTTTTCTGGCCATTCTGTTGTTGGTGACCGTGGCGCTGGGTATACAGGGACACTGATATGCCCTACCGATTTGAAACCACAGGAGGTTCAGCATGAAACGCTTTAAAAATATCTTGGTCGTTACTGGCGAACATACAGATCCGATCAACAACCCCGCCATCGCGCGTGGTGCCGCCTTAGCGGCACAAAACCAAGGGCGCCTGACGTTAATGGATGTCATCCCCGAGCCCAAGGACATGATGCGTGAGTACAAAGGCATCATCCGCCCTGAGGAATTACTCTCAATTCAGGTCAAGCAACGCGAAAAAGAGCTGATGCAGAGTGCCGAAGAACTGGGCTCGGCAATTGATGTGCGCGTACATGTCAGCACCGGGCAGGACTTTATCGAGATCATTCGCCAAATGCTGTTGGCCGAACACGACTTGTTGATGAAAATGGCCAACGCACATGATGAAGGCTTTCACAGCAGCGATTTTCATCTGATGCGCAAGTGCCCCAAACCGGTGTGGCTGCTCAAACCTCGCCGGATTGAGAGCCAAAGCCCCAAGATTCTCGCTGCATTGGATTTAACCCTGGAAGACCGCGATGAGGGACGAAACCTCAACACCTTTATTATGGAATTGGCGACATCCGTGGCGAGCTGGGAGAACAGCCAACTCCACACGCTATCGTGTTGGTCGCTCTACGGCGAGAGTGCACTGCGCGACAGCGGCTTCATGCGCGTGTCGGACGCACAACTGACCGCACTGCTGAACGAGGAGCAGGAACACTACCATCAGCGCCTCAGTGCATTGGCTAACCGCTGCCCCTACGCGTCACTGCATACGCATCTGATTAAGGGCGATCCGGTGGAGTGTATTCCGGCATTTGTGCGCAAACATGCCATAGACGTCGTCGTCATGGGTACCGTCGCACGCAGCGGAATTCCCGGACTCTTGATCGGCAACACCGCTGAGACGATTCTGCAACTCATTGACGCCTCCGTGATTACGCTGAAACCCGAGGGCTTTGAGTCGCCTGTGCACTAGCGTCTGTGGGGGTGATGGGCGTTGCGTTCGTGGCCCCGTCCGTCTAGAGTGGCCAAAAAACACTCATAAACACGGATCCACTGGCCACCGACCATGTCCACTGCGCTGTATGTACTGAGCAACGACCTGCGATTGGCGGATAAT
>DOIU01000100.1 GCA_003511825.1 Gammaproteobacteria bacterium
TTCTGCCATCAGTCAGTTTAATCGCTCCGAGGATACCGCTTGGTTCTCGGTATCAACGTCATTTGTCCACGTCGTTCAATCTGCCCAGCGCATCAGTGAGCTGAGCCTCGGCGCCTATGACATCACGCTGGGGCCTTTAGTCGAGCTGTGGGGCTTTGGCGCCAAAATGACTGCTGATGGACAGGACCTGGTCCCGAGCGATAACGACATCGCAGCCGTGCTCGCGACACTGGGTTATGGCAAGCTCACTGTCCAAGAACAGCCACCAGCGCTGCGAAAAGCCTTACCGGAGCTGCGTATTGATCTCTCGTCAATCGCCAAAGGGTATGCGGTCGATGTCATTGCAGACTATCTCGAGTCAGCTGGCGCGCAAGACTACTTGGTTGAGATTGGGGGGGAGCTGCGGGCTTCTGGTTTGAGTGCACGGCAAGACGACTGGCGAATCGCGGTGGAAAAACCGGTTGTCGGAGAACGCTCGATTCAACGTGTTATTGCACTCAAGGATATGAGTGTCGCGACATCCGGCGACTACAGGAATTTTTTTGAACAACAGGGTAAGCGTTATTCGCACATGATTGATGCGAAAACCGGTAAACCCGTGACGCACAACCTAGCCTCTGTCACCGTGCTGTCTCCCAAGGCAATGGATGCCGACGGTTGGGCAACTGCGCTGATGGCGCTGGGCGAAGACGCAGGGTATGAGCTTGCTGATCAACAGAATATCGCAGCTTATTTTATATACAGGGATGGTTCTGGTGTTTTCCAAACCAAAGAGACAAAAGCGTTTACAAAAATCGCTGGCTCTAACGTTTGAGGTACTGGGCCTACCTATAGACAGGTATTTACTATGCAAGTATTTATAGCGACATTTGTTGTGTTAATGATTGCCATTGTGGCGATGGCGGTCGGTGTGTTATTGAGTAATAAACGGTTGAAAGGGAGTTGTGGCGGTCTCAGTGCGGTTGGCATCGAGAAAACATGCGCGTGCGAAAACCCGTGTGATAAGCGCCAAAAACTCGAGAAAAATCAAATTTCTATTACGCACCTAAAAGTTTAGAGTTTTCGTAACGTTCATGGCTTGGCATATTGAAGGCGTGTGTGCTGGCCATGAGCCGCAGCTTTTTGGCTTTATCGGCGAGCGGCATTCTGTTATAACGAAACGGACTCGTTGCGGCTTTGCGCTGCGGAAATAAAAACAGGTATAACAACGCGGTCCACTTTCGAGGATAAGCCTATGCTGAACTCTCTTTATGTCAGGGATTACATGACGAAATCCCTTGTCTCTTTTTCTCCAGATCAAGATGTTATTGAAGCGGCCAAAATTCTGGCCGATCGCCGAATCGGTGGGGCACCCGTCGTCAACGATATCGGCAATCTTATTGGTGTTCTGTCAGACACTGACTGCATCCAAGCCACGATCAAGCAGGGTTTTGATCCGGGATGGCGCGGACTTGTGTCAGAGTTTATGTCAGCCAATGTCGAGACGGTTGAAGTCAACGACAGCATTCTCTCCGTTGCTGAGCGCTTTCTCAAAGACCGTTACCGTCGTTACCCCGTCATGGAAGACAGTCGCATGGTTGGTCAAGTGAGCCGCATTGATGTCTTGCGTGCGCTCGAGCATCTCGATCGTTGATACCTTTCGACGGGTAAGAGTCGAATCTGCTGCCGAATGAACATCCTCGGCGCTCATCGCTTGGGTCGCTGAATCAGCTGGCGCTTGTCATCGTATAAACATGCTTTATACATAGAATAAAGCAGTTTGGGTGAGGAGTACGGGCTGATGTGGCGTGTCATCATGACCTTATTGGTCAGAAATGAAGCCGATATCATTGCGGATAATATTCGCTATCATGCGCGCAAAGGTGTAGATGGCTTTGTCGTGATGGACAATGGTTCCACGGATGGAACGCTGGACATTCTCCAGAACCTCGCAAACGACGTTGATCTTATTCTTATCACCAACCCGGACGGCGTGTACCAGCAAGCCGTCTGGATGACTGAGCTTGCGCGCACAGCTAAAGACAAGCTTGGCGCTGATTTCGTTATCAGTAATGATGCCGATGAGTTTTGGGTAGTCGATGATTGCGCGGGCAGTTATCGCGATTGCCTACAACGTTATGACTCGGTGGTTACTGTGCCTCGTATTAACGCCGTGTTTGATGAAGCCATTTTCTCTGCTGACTACCACTATCTCAATGCGCGCTACGGTGTGCGAAAGCCGCTCTCGTACAGCAAGAAAGAGCAGATGGAAGATGACAATGTCTGTATGCAACTGGTTCCCGTTGGGCCAAAAGTGATCGTGCGCGCCCAGGGATTGATTCGTGTAAAAGGCGGCAACCATCGCGCGAAGCACTGGAATCCCTTGGGTAAACGGCAAGCGTCATCAATGCAGGTTGTGCACTTTCCAATCCGTTCTTACGACAAGTTTCTTGAAAACGTCCGTCATCGCGCGGCATTACTGGAGAAGGGTGCGCACATGGGCGTTCACTATCGTCGCTGGGTGGGTTATTACAAGCGCGGTATGCTCGAAGAGGAGTTTAATCGTATGGTGGTCACTCACACGCAGGCTCAATACCTTGAGAAACTAGGCGTTCTCGCGCCGCTGCATCATGATATTGCACCTTAGCGAGGAATGACACCAAACAGTATGCGCTGTTTGACCATCACCGCGATCATCAATATGACGCCGGCGTGAATCGCAGAGTTTACCCAGAAGTTTTCAAGTGATGGCAAAACTGTGTTGCTCACCAGCAGAATGGCGTAGATGTGCAAGGTGAACACATACAGGGAGTTCTGGCCCAAGGGTATGAGCAGCCAACCAGCTGCTGCGTTAAAGATACGCCAGTATCGGTCCAATACCACATATGACGCCACAAATAATGCCAGATTGTTGAGTATCCGGCCGAGCCCCAGGGTTGTTTTGTCAAAGAAGTCGCGATACATAACACCGTATGTGTCCGCCGGAATAAGCGACCAATGCCCCCAGGGCCAGAACAGGCTGCCTGGGTTGTTATTCGTAATAAACGCGAATAACAAGATTACGACCCATGACACGTGAAACAACCATCGGCCACCATGGCTGACGAGGTAACCCAAAACCTGCTCACGATGAAAGCCCGCAATCAAGCCATGTATAAAGAGTAATTGCCAGGTTAACGTGGGAAAGCCAAACTCAAAACGTGCGCCCGTGATGCGAAAATGCAATATCGCGTTAGCGCCATAAAGCGCCCAGCTAATAAGCATAAGAGCTGCCGTCTGTCGCTTGGCGAGTAAATATAATGCAACTGGGGAGAATGCAAGTAATACGACGTACAGGCCAATAATCTGGTATTGATGAGGTCCTATTTTAAGTAAAAGCGTTTGCCAGACATAATCCAGCAACGACGTATCCGCCGGTGGAAACAGGCGATAAGACTCTTCAGTCCCCGGTCGCGTCCAATGCGTTACCTCAAAAACATCCACAAAGGGCAGCAAACCGAGCAGCGCGATGCTTGCGATCATCACGACATTCACGCGATACAAGGTCAGTGCGCGGTGCCAGAGTAATTTGGCAGCCTGCTTGAGCCCGTCTTTCTCAAGGCGTCGCCGATACACCATCCCCACAACCAGCCCCGAGAGCAACACAAAGCCCTCAGCGGAAGAGACAACAGCGACTTTTTCCCATGCAAACAAGCTGAATAGCGAAAAGTATTCGAAATGCACGACGACGAGATACACCATGATCACGCCACGTAAGAAGTCGATACGTAAGTCTCTGCCTGAGTGCGACGAAGGGCTGGGATAGCCGTAGCGATAGTCCATGGGTAACAATGCGGGTGTGGACAAAACAAGCCCGCATTATCACAGACTCTGTCGGCGGATTACGCGACGAGTTGTCCATGCTCGCGGACAACCCGCGAGTGCAGCAGTAACCTGCGTGAGAGGGCGCTACTCTGTTGAACGATTCGCTGTGAGATGGGTCATCATCGCGAGGGTGGTCAGCAGCACGGTGAAGTATTGCGCGGCAAAGAAACGGGAGTAACCGGCCGGAAACACCAAAAAGTGCACAATAACGTAGATCACGCTGATGACGGCGAGTGCATTCACATGTCGCGTAAAGAAATCAAAAAACGTGTTCTTCAGGCCATTCAGACGCAGCGACAAGCCGAGGTGAATGGCGAACAGGCCGGCAAATGCATCAAAGCCGTCGTTGACCAGAATATCCATAATGCCGCTCATCACGCTGTTCACGTACTGCGCGAGAGAAATCTGGATGTCGGTATCAGCCGGATAGTTTAAGTGCATGTCCGTAATAAAGACGAGATAAAACACCGTTGCCCACCCGTAGTTCCCGAAGTAGCGATTGACCGCCAAGTAAATCGCCACCGTGGCGAGCAAGGAGACCGCCGTGGCGATGCGATAATCTCTCTGCCGCAAAAATAAATAACCCAGCATCAACCCTACGAAGAAAATCATATCGGTGCGGATGAAGATTGACAGTGGTAACAGCCACAATAGCTGCCGTTTACCGCGCAAAAAGAGCAGGGTGAGTACAGCCGTGTACAAAAAGGCCAAGGCATCCGGGGTGCCAAGACGGGCTACCTCGACCACGCCGTTCATCATCACGAAGAAAGGCGCACTAAACCACAGTGATGTGCTGACATAGGGCTTAAAGGCGACATAAAACACCCAGAGGCCGGCAAAAACGCTGAGTGCGCTGATTAAGTGCCCGGCGGTAAAGATGTTAACCCCTAGCGTGTTTAATCCGTACATCAGCCCCGTGTAGATCGGCCGGATTTGAAACCACGGCAGCACCTGATGAAAAGACTCCGGGTCTGCATACAGCGTGGTGCGGTAGGCACTGCTCGCGGTGAGTCGTTCATAGGTTTCGTCGTCAGCATACGCGCGCAGTTCGGAGTATGCGTAGTCGCTGATCAGCTGCTTGTCGTCCGTCTCAAAGCTCTTTACCGAGCCCACATACGCGATCAGGTCCCAGTTATGGATAGGGTTTTTCAGAGCGTAGCCGAGCAGTGCCATCGTAAAGACAAAGAAGTACACCAAAAACAGGCTATGCATCCTGTCGTGCGCGGTGATGTCTGTTTTCAGTTTACTGACGAAATCCATCGGTACCGACATGTCCTGAACCTTATGTGATAACTGTTAATCGGCGGGCAGCCCGCGTCACTCTCTATGGAGCGCCTGCAGTTTGCAGCTTGAGGCGCGTGCGCCGTGCCCATCGTTGGTTGATGAATTGGCGGGCAGGGGCCTCAATCAAGGCGTGCGATAAAATCCCCACAACAACAGCCATACCCAGAGGCAACGCAAAATCGGGGCCTGGCAGTGCCCATTTGTATTCAAATAGCGGTTGTTGCCACAGATAAATTGAGTATGACCACAACCCCAGCAACCGCAGGGGGCGGCTCGCGAGCACACAGCGAAACCACTCGGGCGTGGCTGCAATGTGATTGATGGCAAATGCCAGCAATACCGGCGGGAAAACAAAACTCATCCAAAACGGCAGGGCAACTAAGTAACAGCTCATGGCGAGCAGCAATGCGAGCACGGGCAGGAATGGATGCACCACCACACCGTAATCGCGAACGAACAGGCGATACCCGGCCGAGAACATAATGAAGCAGATTGCCGATTCGGTGCGCAGCAGGAAGTAGGTCTGCTCGTAATCCTGTGTCAGTTCGTAATACACACTGATGGCTAGGGATGCCACCGCGATACCCAACAATACCCGCGACACTTTCACAGTGCTGACTAAAATCAGCGTCAGCACACTCATGAGGACATAGGCGTGCTCTTCGACATTGAGCGACCAGAGGTTTTTTACTGGAACGTTGCCCGACCAAATGTGCGGATCGGCGGGTATGTACGTGCGCAAGAACGTGAGGTTTGTGATGACCTCAAGGCTTGAGAACTGCCAGCCCACGAGCGTCGCGCCGCTGAACATGGTGGCGACGAACACGAGCAACGCCGGGAAAATCCGACTGAAACGGCGCACGTAAAAGGTGCTCAGGGGCGTCCGCTTTTCGAACAGAATGCGCGCCATGAGCATGCCCGACAATACAAAAAAGATGTCCACGCCCAAGCGGTCTTCTTTGATAAAACCGGTATTGCCAAAGTGCCCGATCAGCACGCACAGGATGGCCAGGCCACGCCAGCCATCCCAGAGTGGCAGGTTCGATTCGGGTAATTGAAAACTGTGCTTGAGTGCTGTGACCAGCCGTGTGGGCATCAGGTGGTTTCCAAGGGGCTATCACTGCTCAGTGGGACGGGATTTCTATAGCTGCGATAGGCCTGCAGCAGCATCGAGACGTCATCGTCTTCGGGGACCCAGCCCAGGTCTTTCTCAGCCTTTGAGACGTCCAAGACGCAGGTTTCATCCGCAATCATGTATTGCTCTGGGTCCATAATGGGAGCTCCGATACGGTCAAAAAACCCCAGCGCGAGCTTCACCAACGGTGCGGGTGTAGGCAGAAGAAATGAACGACTGCCGGCTTCATCAATCAGCTTTTTCAGCAGCGCATTCACCGTCGGCGGGTTTTGTGAGCCCAGGTTATAAGTGTCGGATGGGATACCCGCTTTCACCGCCGCGATACAGGCATTTGCGCAATCACTGACAGAAATAAACTGGTAGAAGTTTTTGCCCGAGCCAATGGTGGGGACGGGCAGATTGCGATCAACGGCTTTGAACAGCTTTTCCAGGATACCCAGACGTCCGGGGCCAATGATCAGCCGAGGCCGGAAAATAGTGATGTTAATGCCGCGTTCGCGGAATTTTTCGCACAGCAACTCAGATTGATACTTGGCGTTGCCATAGGGCCCGAGTGGCGCGCGTGGGTGATCTTCGAAGCGCGGGTGGTGCACGGTGTGCCCATATACCATATCCGTGGTGAAATACACCAAGCGCTTGAGCCCATTTTTTTCCATGTGGTTCAGTAGGTTATCCGTGCCGACATACAGATCCTGCCAAAAGGCATCTTTGCGCTGGCTACGCGGCAAAATGGGCATCAAAAGACGTGCAGCAAAGTGATAAATGACATCATCGTCTGCAATATCGAGTTGCTCAAAGGCATTGGGCTGCGTCACGTCGAGTTTGATGAAGGTGACGAGTTCTTTGTTCTCATAAATGCCGGATGCCAGTGTTTGTTTGATGTCGCAGATAACGACTTTTTCGCCAGCTTTTACCAGTTTACGGGTCAGTTCGGTCCCGAGAAAGCCGTCACCACCGGTGATGATGTGTTTCATGAGTTGCTGTCCTGTCAATGTCTCTGATGCGAAAACCGCTGGCGCGCCTGTCGGGTGTGGGCCACGACGATGGGCGGACCTCAATCAGCGGTCAAGTATAGATGATCCTGCCCGCGCATGGCGAGAAGTTATCGTCACTGATCTATCTGTCTGCAGCCGCTGGAGGAAGTAGAGCGATTTTGCCAAACAGTTGTAAAAAAAGAGAGGTCTGTCACAAATAATTCACCCCGACTGTCCCTGCGGGTGCTGGCTAGTTCTGAGCCGAGGAGGAGGCGACGAAATGGCTGTAAATCGCAATCAGTTCTCGAGGTTCAAAATCAATGATCACAAGTTCCTGGCCCGGAAAAATAAGGTCCGGGTCTCGGCCCATGGTGTTCTCGCGAAAGTTGTAAACATAAGAATCGCGCGACTTCGAGTATACCAAACGCCCCAGAAACGAGCTGGACGCGTCCTGATGCATCTGGTCGGCAGAGTCAGGTATTGTCACTGCGTAGGTGTCCAGCTGTTCGTTGCGGCGGATGGCGATGCCACGCGCAAAATTATCCGTCAGACCATCCACAATAATACCCCAGATACCACGATGATCAGTGTTTTGTACGGTGCGGACGTAATACAGCAGGTCCATGTCATTCGCTGATTCGCCGGTCAGCAGCTCAGCCACAGTGAGTTGATCCGAAGCACGAGGTCCTCGGGAACTGGCGGAGCGCGGTGAATGCTGGCGACTGGTTGCTTGCTCATTGCGCGTGATGGTGGCGCGAAGCGGTTGCTTGCCGGCATACTGTGGCGGTGCGATCTCTTGCGCCACAACCGAGGCAATGTCGGGCAATCGATTCACGATGGGGCCGTCCATTGGGTCACGGCTGGCGGGTGTGATCGGTAACAGCTTAAGGAGTTGGTCTCGACCGACAAAATGATCGGCTTGCCCCATTGCAATGGGGGGATGGTGGACGACGCCAACTCGTGGACGAAGTCCAGTGCCTGTCCCCGAATCTCGGGGTCAATGGGTGTGTCGGGTATCAATGGCGTGGGTGCATTCACCAGTTCCAGACTTGCTATATCGGCGGTAGGCTTGAGCATACTTTGCTGGTCACTCATGTACATGCCAATGCTAATCAGCACGAGTGCCAAGAGAACGAGATGGGAAATGCGCATGATGGTGCGACCTCTGTTGGGCGTTCAGGGGCGCCAAAGTTTGGGCAAATCACGCCAAGCGTGTCTAATACATAGACTAGACGCTGTGCTTTGTACAGGAGTTGGCCCTTAAATCAAAAGCTTAGATGTTATTACGGGGACACCCTCACTGCATAGAACGCCACGATGCGTAGGCTGTCAATGCCACTTTCGATGTAGAGTGGACAGCTCATTCAACAGCTTGTCTGTCAGGCCGATGGCTAGGTAGCATAGTGCGATTGAAAGTTTTTAATGAGTGGGCGCAAGCGAACCGATAGTCTGCGCCCACGCGTGCGTGCCTGTTCGGCGCGTTCATGGACCCAACACCGCATCGTCAGGAGCGATTAGCATGTCCGATGAGTCTAAACTTCAGTATTTCCCCATTTCCTTTTTTGCCATGGTGATGGGCTTGGGCGGCTTGACACTGGCGTGGGAGAAAGGCGAGAGCGTGCTGGGTATCGACTTTCCACTGCACGCGCTGTTGGCCTTTGCCTCGCTTGCCGTGTTTGCATTACTGGCACTGGCGTATGGTACAAAGATCGTTTGCTTTCGAGACGCCGTACTGCAGGAGCTGCGCCATCCCGTCAAGCTGAACTTCTTCCCCGCGTTTTCGATCAGCCTTGTGCTGCTGGCCACCACGCAGTTGCACTACATGCCCGGATTGGCGCATATTTTATGGGTCTGTGGTGCGAGCTTGCATTTGATGTTTACGCTCTATGTGATGAGCGTGTGGATCCATCACGAGCATTTTGAGATCAACCATATCAACCCCGCTTGGTTTATTCCCGTGGTCGGGAATGTGATTGTCCCGATCGCTGGCACGCAGCTGGGATACACGGAGCTGTCGTGGTTTTTCTTCAGTATTGGCACGGTGTTCTGGATTGTTCTGATGACCATTATCTTCTATCGCGTGCTGTTTCATGCGCCGCTGCCTGCCAAGCTGATGCCGACGTTTTTTATCTTGATCGCACCACCGGCCGTCAGCTCAATCGCTTACGTTAAGTTGGCCGGCGAGGTGGATGCGTTTGCACGCTTGCTGTATTACACCGGTCTGTTTCTCACGCTGCTGTTGGCAACGCAATACCGACGTTTTATCAAGCTGCAGTTCTTTTTGTCCTGGTGGGCCTATTCCTTTCCGCTCGCGGCGATTACCGTGGCGTCGTTTCTGTTTGCGGAGCAAACCGGCAGTCGGGGCCTACAGCTTATCGCTACCGCCTTGCTGGTGGTGGTGACCGCGTTGATTACCTTATTGCTGACAAAAACTGTCCTCGCCGCGATGTCGGGCAAAATTTGTCGACCTGAAGAGTGAAACGAAACGGAAGAGGTGACGGAATGCATCAACGTTTGATCGGCGATCTCGGTGGCACTCACATTCGCCTGGCATTGCTGAGCGCACAGGGTGAGATCAGCGCTGTACAATCAACAGCATGTGCGGATTATCCTGATTTCGCCAGCGCGGTGAGCGCCTATCTGCAGGGGCAGGGCAGTCCCGCCATCCATGAAGCTGCCCTGGCCGTGGCCACACCTATTGATGGGGACAGAGTCGCCTTAACCAATCGCGATTGGTCATTCTCCATCGACGAAGAAACACGACGCTTTGGCTTCTCGCGCATGATCGTTAAAAACGATTTCACGGCACTCGCCTTATCCATCCCACACCTCGGCGAGGATGATCTGAGTCCCATCGGTGGCGGTCAGGCCGTTGCAGGAGCGGCCGTGGCTGTCATTGGTCCAGGGACAGGGTTAGGTGTGTCAGGCTTGGTTTTTGAGGGAGATATTCCAGTCGCGATTGCCGGTGAAGGTGGGCATGTGTCTTTGTGTGCGCACGATGCTCGCGAGGCGGCCATTGTGGATTATTGCCGTCAGAAGTTCGGGCATGTATCGGCCGAGCGTCTGTTGTCAGGCATGGGCTTACAAAACATCTATGAGAGCTTGTGCGCGATCAATGGTGTGGCGTATAGCGCCCGCACACCCGCCGCGATTGGCCAAGGCGCGCAATCCGGTGATGACCCCTATGCATCGGA
>DOIU01000541.1 GCA_003511825.1 Gammaproteobacteria bacterium
CCGGCGGATGTGTTTATTACGGTGGACGCTGGGCGTCTGCATCGCGCGAAAGTCGGCGGTGTTCTGCAAGCGATTGACAGCGACACTCTCAATCGCGCCATCCCCGAGAATCTGCGCGATCCCGAAGGGCATTGGTACAGCCTCTCACAACGAGCGCGCCCCATTTTCTACGCGAAGGCGCGGTTCGATGCCGGCACCCTCAATCGCTACGAACAACTGGCTGAGCCCGACTTGGGCCAGCGCTTGTGTCTGCGCGGCTCCAGCGCGGTGTATAACCAGTCGCTCGTGGCATCGATGATTGTCGCGCGCGGTGCCGAAGCGACCGAGGCGTGGATTCGCGGCATTGTTGCCAACCAAGCCCGTAAGCCGGTCGGCGGTGACACAGAGCAGCTATTGGCGCTAGCTGCAGGCGAGTGCGATCTCACGTTCGTTAACACGTACTATTTCGGTCGTATGCTGGCGAGCGATGACCCACAGGTACGGGAAGCGGCTGATAAAATCGGCGTCATCTGGCCCAATCAAGCCGATCGAGGCACGCATGTGAATGTCAGCGCAGCGGGCGTGACCGCCTCGGCGCGCAATCGGGACAATGCTATTCGTCTGCTGGAATTTCTTGTCGAGCCGGAGGCACAAGTCTGGTATGCCGAGGTGAACAACGAATATCCCGTCGTCCCCGGTACACAGGTGGCTGAGCGCATGCAGGCACTCGGTGATTTCAAAGCCGATGCGGTCAATCTGAAGCTGTTGGGTGACTACAATCTGGATGCGGTGACGCTGATGGATCGAGCGGGCTGGCGTTAGCTCAGTCCACGCTCACTTGAATGCCGCCGGTGCGCTGATTCGGATTCGGCCAGTCACTGATCGTTCAGATGGGCGTGGTTCGCGCCGCTAGGCGCGCACCTTGAGTAAGGTGGTCAGTGACGCGCTGACGCCCCGACTGACGAGCACATTAAAGGCGATTTTTGCGGCTTCTTTGGGGAGGTTCCACGGCTTTGAGGGCGCGCGCGCAGGCTGAGGTGAGAGTGTGACCGCATGGCTCAGGCAATCGGAGGCTTCCAGCACACCCATCAGCGATTGCAGCTTGACCTTCTGTGGGTCGTACTGCAGCGTGACGCTGCAGGCCTTGGCATTGAGCCGCACGCGGGTAATGCCATCAGTGGCGTGCAAGGTGCGTAACAGGTGTGCACGCGCGGAGCTGTCTGCGCGTAAGGCCTTGGCGCGAATGCGCAATCGGCCGGGTACGTGGTGGCAGTAGTCGGTCATCTCAGTATATCTCCCGGAACCTGTCGGGCAGCTGATTGTTAGCGACCAGCACTGGCGCGAAAACACGCTCACATACTGATCTTTCCGACCATATTAATAAGAATCATTACTACTTTCAATATCAGTCGCTGGCGCTTGCGCAATCATCCCTGCGTAAAGGGCCGGCGTCCCGCAACCTGCGCTGAGATACACGGCGTGGCAATAGCGCTACGCCGCCTGACGGTTCATGATGACGATTTTTCTGAGGCGGTGTCAGTGCCTGTCTCGGTCGTCGTTGTTTGATCGATCGTCGCCGTTTCGTTGTCGGCGCTCTCCTCGACGGTGTCATCGCTAGAGGACGTGTATTTTTCGTCGCCTTTGAGCGCTTGTGAGACCGACGAGGCAGCTGCTTTTACTGAGTCTGTGGTGGCGTTACCGACGGCTTTGAGTGTGTTTGCAGCGCGTTGGTAGTCGTCGCGCAGGGTGCCTTTATGATAGGCGCGGGTGAGCAGGCTACCGATGGCAGCGCCTGCGAGAAATGGGATGACTGGAAATGCCATGAGAGCCTCCGTTATTCGCGACGTGTTTCAGTCGTGGTGTCAGATTGAACAGCCGTTTGGGCATCAGAAGGTTTCGCCGGCACGGCTGATTCTGGGGCTGCTGCGGGTTTTGACGCCGCTTTGCGGGTTTGGAGCAGATGCGTTGCGATGCAGCCGAGGGCCGCACCAGCGATGAACGGGACAACAGGGAATGCCATATCAACCTCCTATCGCGTGTGTTTGCGTCACCGAGTTGACGGTGGTTGCCGGAATTTGACGGGTATTGCTCGGCGTGGCGATACCGCGCAAGGCGCGCAGCAACAGGGCCACTGTGGTGCCATTGTGCAACACGGCAGTGGACACTGGCGACAACCAACCCAAGGCGGCGCCGACCATGACACCGGTGTTGATGCCGATTGCCGCATGGTAGTTTTGTTCCACCAGTCGTCGCGTACGTTGCGCAATGTCCATCGCCTCGACCAGCGTTGACAGGCGATCTTCGAGTAACACCACATCCGCCGTGGCGCGTGCCAGCTCGGCACCGCGAGCCATGGCGATGCCGACGTCGGCCGTCGCCAGAGCGGGCCCATCATTCACCCCGTCGCCGACAAAGGCGAGGTGGCGGCCTTGGGCCTTGAGGCGTTGGATCACATCGGCTTTTTCTTCGGGCACTTGCTCAGCATAGACATCGTCAATACCGAGTTCACGCCCGAGCGCTTCGGCGCGACTGCGCTGATCACCCGTGAGCATCACCAGCGAGGAAACGCCCAGCCGGCGCAGGTCATCGAGTACGGCACGTGCATCCTCACGGACGCTGTCGCGTAGACCGATCAGACCGATGGGCTCGTCAGTGGTCGCGACGTACAGCAGGGTTTTGCCGTCAGCATAGAGCGCATCGATCTGTGCGCGATACGGCGAAAAATCCAAGCCTTCGTGTTCCTCAAGGTAGTGTCGGCTGCCGATCACCAGGCAGTCACCGTCAACGGGGCAGCGCATGCCATGCGCGACCAGATACTCGGCTTCGCCGTGCTCGATATGATTGAGGTTTTCCGCGCGGGCGGCGCGCACGATAGCCTCGGCAATCGGGTGTGATGCGTGTTCTTCGATAGAGGCGGTGACGGCCAACAAGCGCTCTCGGGGCCACCGTTGCGGATCGAGGACGATAACGTCCGTGACTTCCAAATCACTGCGTGTCAGGGTGCCGGTCTTGTCAAAGACAACAGTATCCACTTTGGCCAGCGCTTCGATGGCGTCGCCGCCTTTGAGCAAGGCGTGTGATTGCGCCGCGCGATACATTCCCGACTTAAACGCGAGCGGGGTGCC
This sequence comes from Gammaproteobacteria bacterium, assembly GCA_003511825.1. Lineage (GTDB taxonomy): Bacteria > Pseudomonadota > Gammaproteobacteria > Granulosicoccales > Granulosicoccaceae > UBA7957. The sequence goes on from DOIU01000541.1 coordinate 3,105, forward strand.
GAGCTTGAGTGCGCAGGAGTAGTCGACCATAAAGACGGATTCCAAACGTCGTTGCTCGCCAGTCAGTGCGTAGACCAGGGCGCCCGTGCCCAATGTCAGGTAGACGCGACGATCGGCCAGGGTGTCTGCGAGGCGTTCGGTGTCTGAGCCTTGTTCCAGTGATTCGTCGATAAAGCGGGCAATGCGTGCCGTGGTGGTTTCATCGCCGACGTAACGTGCCTCGATGCGTAACCGTCCGGCTTCGACCACACTGCCGGCAATCACGCGGTCCATGGCTTCTTTGCGCACGGGCAGCGGCTCGCCGGTAATCGAGCTTTGATTCACGCGGGCCATGCCGTCCAGGACCAGGCCGTCGATGGGGATTTTCTCGCCCACGCCCACGACCACGCGCTCGCCCGCGTGAATCTGGTCTTCAGGCACTTGGCAGAGTTGTCCATCGCGCTCGACCCACGCTTGTACAGGCTCTGGACGCAGCAGCTTACGCAACATTTGATCAGATTGGCGCTGCGTCTTTTGCTCGAGATAAGTGCCGAGCGACATCAAAAAGTCAGTGATGTTGGCGGTAAAAAAATCGCCCTTGTGCGCTGAAAGTCCCACGGCGATGGCGTCCAAGACTTCCACCTTGATTCCCTGTGTGATCAGGGTGTCGACGCCATCAATCATGACCCGACTGATGCTCAGCCAGGTCAGTGCCTTGCGCACCGGCACTGACAAAACGGGCAGTGCCAGCAACAGCGCACCCTTGAGTATCAATGGGCTGGCATCGGCGGCGGCGGGTGGTTCAGATTCTCCCTGAGGGATCGGATGCTGAGGTGCGCTGTTGAGGCAGTGCAGAATGGCAGCACGCGCGCGGACGCTGCCGTCGAAGGCGAACACGATGGATCGGGCCGGCCGATTGATGCGCACACTATCAACCCCGTGGATGGCTTCCAGCCAGGTTTGCATCCACGAGTAATCCAGGCGTGGGTCACCGAGCAACGGCAGCTTAAAGCGCAAACGCCGCGAGGTTTCGTGAACCAAGCGCGGGCCTCTGCGGTAATGGGTATGGACACTGGCGTCCATCAGTCCCGCTCCCCATGGCCCGTCTTCGCCGACGCGTGCATGCCGCTCAATCCTGACTCACGTCGCCCATATCGGCTGCGTGTAACTCGGCTTCGGCGTCTCTGAACCGCTCCTTCATTTCCTCAATGCCACCCTGGAGCAATGACCAGGACTTCACTGCCGCTTTGATCGCTTGCTGCTGCACTTGTTCATTGCTCAGCAGGTAAGCCGCGAGCGCGCCTGCGGCAGCGCCTTTGAGGAAACTGGGGCGAGTGACTAACAGGCCTTGCTGGCTAGGGGCCACCGGGTACATAGGCGCTTGACCGTTCGGTTGCCACCCGTTTGGGTAGGGGCCACCAGGTTGGCCATTTGCCCACGGGGGATGGGGATAAGGAGGATACGGGTTACGCATGGTCAGTCTCCGTCTGAGGTTTTTTCAGCGCGTATAACACGGCGGTGGCCGTGAGCAGGGTGGCTGCCAATGACAGGCCAGGCTGTTGGCGGACGCGGTAGGCGACGTCGCTCGCAGCCGCTGTGGCTATACCCGTTTGCAGGGCAGCGCGGGTACTGTTGCGAGCGACGTCTTGCCAGCTCGCTTGTTGCTTCTGCAGTTGATGCAGTGTGGTCGCGGCTGCGCCGGCAGCGCCCAGTAGAGCGCCGGTTTTGGCCGCGGCGAGCAGTCGACGAGAGTGGTCAAACAGCGGTGTTTGTGCCGGTCTGGGCGCTTGCCTGGCCAACGGGCCGGTGGGAGCGTAAATCATTATTCAGCCCCCTGCGTGGGTTGGTCAGTGGCCTCCGCGTCTGCCGACGTCGCTGCGTCGGCTGTGCCTGCTCCCAGGTTTTCAGCGGTCTTCGCGGCGCCTTTGAGCAAGGTCTGTCGCAATTCGTTATTGTTGAGCAACAGCACCACGGCAGCGCCCACCAATGCGCCTTTCCAAAAGT
>DOIU01000456.1 GCA_003511825.1 Gammaproteobacteria bacterium
CGCAATCAATTACAGACTTTTACTCTCTAGGTAAAGACGGCTGGCCGAGCCGGTAAGGGAGCACTGCAATAGCTGAAACAACGCCAATTGCTGCGCCGGCAGCAGTGGGCGTTGGTGGATCAAGGCGTTTTTTCTTCCAAAGCCCGCAGTATGTCCTCGATGATGGGGGAGTCGTTCTCCAGCCAACGTTTCACATAGCTTGGGTTGAGTTTAATCGACACGCTCTGATGGCGAACCTCACCCGCAAGCTCCATCCGCGCGTGACGTTCGGGCATGTACAAAACCGCCGCATGATTGGTGAATGGGCCCAAATTGCCGATGTCTTCAATCGCCGTTTGAATGTTACCCCCGTAGGTGAAAATGAATTCCAGTGGCCAGTCAGCACGGGGTGCATTGATCCGCAGATCTTCTGCAAACACCTGATCTGACAACATCAGGTGCATGTTTTCGTTAAGTTTAATGGAGCGAACAACACCTTGACCCAGATGTGCAGGCAACAGATTGCGCCGCTCGTGAAACTCGCCGTCGGGCGATTGCCAACTCATAAAGCCACGGTACAGTTCAGCGAGATCAAACGGCGTCAGTCTGTTCATAATGCGCACCCAGGAGCGGGGCCAGTAACGAGAATGATTATTATTCTACATTGAGCGCGACCCTATGGATAGCGGTTATCGCCGCTGCCAGTATTCCATGCTGTGGCGCCGAACCGCATCGAGTAGACCGCGGCAGGGAGCATGGCGAATCACTCGACGCACTTGCACAGCCCCCGATATCGACGTGCTCTGCGGCACGCTTTGGGAACCCGTTGTTTTTACGGTATCGATTTAGGCATATGTTTGCATGCTATAGACGTATCCATGCTTGCCATAAAAAGAGACAGGCAAAAAAGGATCCGATGGGCGAATACGGCAATCTTATAATACAACATGAGACCCGTCCAACCAAACCAACTTTCACCTTGTTTCCCACGCTCACTCCGCTGGCGGGTTGGCTTCCCTAGCCGACACCATACGTAAAGCGTTTGATCTGCGCAGAAAATGCAGCAACTCGGTATGCAAAAAATTTTTTCCTGCTGGGGGAACTTCACCGTTCCAACGCCATCAGACGAAAGTAATCACTGCATTAGTAACTGTCGCTTGAATTCGAGTCAATGTGGCTTGTGTTGGAACCTTGCTATAACAGGTGCATTCTGCCTTAGCGGTGAAATGCCATAGTGATTAGAGCAGCCTGATTTTGAGCCTATTTTTCTTGGTCGTTATTCAGGCGCTATTTAAAACAATTAAAAAACGCTTTATACGTAGGAAATTATTATAATACATATCTGGCACCGCATGATTGCACAAAGCCAACGCAATAGTCGACTGGCGTCGGCAGCGTATTCAACGCGGTTTGTGCAATCATCACAACTCTGCAAGAACATACGCGCGCAACAGAACGTGTGATCGACTCGCAGGCGTAGGATCGACGCACTTGTGTTGATCATTCAAGGCGACAGTACGTAGCAGCGACATCTGACCATACGCTGCCCCACACAAACACGATGCAAATGGATCCGACAACGCGTTTTCGTTGTCGCTGGGTTCTTTTTGCCTGCGTTAACGGCTTCAGCCTATGCGCAGCAAATCGCAACGATCCACCACATATCAGCGCTGACGCAAAACCGAGGAGGAAACTTCAGTGACACTATCCACTATAAAAAAGGCCGCTCTCACAACAGCATTGTTGGCAGGCGCGGGTACGGCACACGCGAGTTACGAATTTAAACTCACCGAGAATGACACGCTCACGTTCAGCGGATTTATTAAGGTTGATGCACGCTACGTTGATGGCGACGTTGGCTACCGCGATTTCTGGATTGGCACAGGTACACCCTTAGAGGAGGACGCATCGCAGTTTCGTATCTTCGCCAATGAAACCCGCTTTAATACCAAGTATGTCCATGGCGACGTCACGGGCTTTATCGAGATGGACTTCTACGGGGGCGGGGGCAATGAAATTGTCTCTAACTCCGCTAACCCCCGCATCCGGCACGCGTTTATCAGTTACCAAAACTTGCTCGCAGGGCAGACTTGGACCACCTTCATGAACACCAGCGCCATCCCCGAATCCGCTGATTTCGCCGGTGCCGCTGTTGGCTTAGCGTTTGTCCGTCAAGGCCAAATTCGCTACACACTCGGCGATTTTCAAGTGGCAATAGAGAACCCGGAGAGCTGGGGCGGAGACACGGCCAATGATGACTTGCCGGATTTTGTCGGACGCTACAACCTAAAAGGCGATTGGGGTAACGTGTCGGTCTCGGGGTTGGTCAGAAACCTCACCACGGAAACCGGCGATAGCGAAACCGGCTTTGGCGCGTCAGTGGCAGGTCGCGTCAACACCGTTGGCAAAGACGATGTGCGGTTTCAAGTGCATACCGGCGAACTTGGGCGCTATATCGGCGTTGCATTTACGCCCGACGTTGCTGGTGAAGAGATTGAGAGTCTCACGTCTTATATCGTGGCTTATCGGCATTTCTGGAACGACACCATGCGCTCAACCGTCTTGTACGGCGCCGCTGAGGCGGATGAGTCCGACGCGGAGCGCAATCAGTGGAGCATTAACTTCTTTAACGATCTGACCAAGAAACTCACGATGGGCGTTGAAGTCGGGGAGTTTTCGATGGACGATGCCGACGTCTCTTCCGTCTATGGGCAGCTGTCGTTTAAGTACAGCTTGTAACTCACTGAGCGTTTTATAGACAACGGCTGCACGTGGCGGGTGCGCACAAGGGTCAGCACCCGCCATCGCGTCAGCTTGTCCACTAGACGGGGATAAGACTTCCTCGATAACGGTTGAGATAGCCGCTTACCACTGATAAGTGAGTGTCGCGAGTATTGTGCGCTCGCTACCCCATTGGCAATCGAAACGGGTAAAGCACGTTGTGTATTCCTTATCAAACAGGTTACTGGCGTTGATCGCCAAGGTTGTCCCTCGCAAGGCGGCATCAATCTGGCCCAGGTCGTAGCTGATCACTGCATCGAAGAGTGTATAGGAGCGGTTTTCAATCGTGTTTTGTGCGTCGGCAAAACTGGCGCCGACGTAACGCACGCCCGCGCCGAGCAGTAACCCCTGTGACGCGCCGTTCTGCACCTTGTAATTGAGCCAGGCCGATGCCAGATGTTCTGGCGCCAGTATCGCTGACTTACCCTCGTTACTGGGCACAGCAACAGCGCCACTCACAATCACCGGGTTGTCTTTGGTGACTTCAGTATCGTTGTAGGTATAGCTCACCGTTGCACTCAACCCGTTGTTCAGATCCATGCTACCTTCAAGCTCAACACCCTTTGAGCGCACCTCACCGGATTGGACTCTGAAGTTAGGATCGACGGGGTCCGGTGTCAGTACGTTTTGGCGCGTCAGTTGATAGAGCGATGCGTAGAAAAAACCGTTGAATCCCGTTGGCCGGTATTTTAAACCCGTCTCAATCTGCTTCCCTGTCGTTGGCTCAAAAGCACTGCCAAGCCTGTCGACACCGCCGGCCTGGAAGAATGACGTTGCAAAACTCACATAGGGCGCCAAACCATTTTTACCGACATGGGATAGGCCCGCACGATAGCTGAGTTCATCGTCTTCGCGCCGGGTTTTACCGCCGGCCAGCCGATCTTTGACGGTGACCCGACTATCATCATAGCGGGCACCCAAGGTGAGCACCCATCGATGATTGATCTTTGCCTGCTCTTGGAGATAGATACCCATATTACGGCTATTAATATCTGATTGGCTGAAGGGGGTTGCCGCAGGAATAGCCAACGCATAATTTGGATTATCAATATTCAGATCCGGCGCGGGGCCAAAGGAGAAGACAATCTCATCATCGAGATGTTGGTGATCGATGCCAACCAGCAGTGTGTGAGCAACCGAACCGCTGA
>DOIU01000372.1 GCA_003511825.1 Gammaproteobacteria bacterium
CTTTCGGGGTCCACTTCAAGGAATGGGTCAGGCCAATAATCAGCGTGCTCAAGCCGCCATTGGCGGACGAGCAAATATGAATATCGTCTTTGCCGTAGCGTTCCAGTGTGGTGCCGCACTTGTGGACCAAATCGTCGAGGATTTCTTTATTGAAGTCCCGAAAGTGTTGCTCAATGTGGTCAGGTGTGCTGACCTTGAAATAGGTACTGCCGATGTCGATCAGCAGTTTTTCGTGACACGGGTTCACTGCATGATGCCTATATCGTGGATGATGTCATTGATGATGCTGGTGGTGTCTTTATTCAGGTCGCACTTGGCTTTCGCAAAGGCGTAGCAGCGATCCGGAATCGGGACATTGCCGCGCTCGATGATGCGGATGTTCTTCTCAGCATCGCGGATGGTGATCATCTCATTGTGGTTAATGATATGCGGCGAGAAGGGCACATCAATCACGCCGTTCTTGATCGAGTTAAACACCTTACGCCACAGGGTGTAGGCCGGATCATTAAAGACGGCTTCCATGATGGCGTGGACCTCGGCGGTCAGCATATCTTCTTCTTCGGCATCGACGATGCACGGCAGCCCGCTGAGAATCCGCAGCGTGTATTGCGTGTTGGCGACGGTGAGTGCGTTGGCCTCTTTGGTGGGGATGCCGGAAGCTTCTTCGCGGGTTTTGGTGATGATCTTGTCCGCCCCGACCATAGACGCGATAACGGTGGACATATTGATCAGCTGGTCGGCCGAGTCTTTGTTCATCGGGAAGGCGCCCATCCATTGGTGGTAGACCAGATGGATCGCCGCGTCTTCGCAGCCGATTGCACGGGCGTAGTGGTGCGCGAGCTTGCGAATGACGGTGCCGGTGACGATGTCTTGCGTCATCGAACCTTGCTGCGAGAATGACACCGAGAAGGATTTCACGCCTTCTTCCAGTGACAGCAACATCTCCAGCAGTTGGATCACAATGGTGATCGATGGCGGCACCAGCGTGGCGGTCAGCGGGCCGAAGGATTCGCGGTTAATCGGCTTGTTCAGCGCGGAGTAGTTGGCGCAGACGCGCTCGACATACTTCCAATACAAGAAGGCCTTATCCAGGGGGAAGTTCTTGGAATAGGGCAGCAGGTAAGTGATCGGGCCGCCCTCAATCTCAAAGATGCCCGAGGCGATGGCCATCTCAATCAGCAGGCGCGCGTCCGGCGTGCCGTGGCGCAAACTCACCGGGTGATTAAAGTGCGTCATCATCTTGCGCGTGGTGCGGTAGCCGTGATTGACCAACGGATAGCCGTTGAGCATATCAATCTCGTTCTCCTCACTCAGGCGCAGCATCTTCTTGGCCGTGGCGTAGTCGTTCAGCCGCGTGTTGGAGTCAATCGTCAGCGGCAAGACATCGACGTTGGCGTCGACAAAGAACTCGTAGAGCGCAAACTGCTTTGCGTAGGTGGGGAAGCCGCCGCGCGGCTGCACCAGCATCTTGTCGCGGGTCGCGAAGTGATGCGAGATGAACAGGTTCTCGTTGGCACCCTTGACGAAGTCTTCCACCTCGTCAAAGTCAAAGGCGTCGACATTTTCGTTGCTGAGAATGATCTCGCGCTCTTCCTGCAGCAGGCTCATGAGGTCTTGTGCTCCTTAATATAGGCTTCGAGCATATCCAGGCCGGTGTTCAGATTAACCTGGTGGCAGACCATATCAAAACCGTAGTTCTTGTAGCGCGGTATGATGTCTTCGGCGTTGCCGCTGCCGACGGTCAGGTTACCGCCAATCATCATGATGATATTGTCGAGGGTTTTGTACTTGGCCTTCAGCAGTTTCACCTCACGGCTCCAGCCCTCGGCTTCGCCGTTCAGCGAGGAAATCAGCAGAATATCCGCACCGGTTTCCACCGCTGCGTCAAAGAATTCTTCCAGATAGGTGTTCACGCCCAGGTTAAACACCTCGTAGCCTCTCGCGTTAAGAGACAGGTCCATCAACCGATTGGCCACCACGTGAATATCGTTGCCAACCACGCCTGTTACGACTTTCATAATGCCTGCGCCTTGAATACAGCCGAGTATCATAGCAAATGTCGCTAAACCTTGGTGCATTAGTGTTCTTGCGGGCCGAGGTGATAGAATTCGCCTCCCGCCCGACCGGGCCAGCATTTCAGGAATTGGAGAGCGACCACTGTGCCGAAGACGACCATGACCGACTACACCGCAGATCTCTGCGATGATTACCCCGATAAAGTAGCCGTGTTGGGCCCGGGCTACCGCAACTACGGCGGTGCCAGCAAATGCGAAGGGAAGATCGTCACGATCCGGCTGGATCGCAATAACGCTGATCTGGTCAGCCTGCTGCGCGATGAAGACGGCGATGGCTGCATGGTGGTGGTGGACGTGGACCAAGCCTACTACGCCGTCGTCGGTGAAAACCTGATGAAGTTTGCCGCCGCCAATAACTATGCCGGCATTATCGTCAACGGGTATGTCAGGGACACCGAGCAGATCGAGGACATTCCCGTCGCCCTATACGCCTTGGGCACCTGCTCGCGAAAGTCCATCCCCGTCACGCAGGGCGAGCGCGATGTGGTGTTGTCCTTTGGTGGGGTGACCTTTAAGAGCGGCGATTATTGCTACGCCGACTGGGACGGCGTGATCGTCACGGCGGAGAAGATTGGCTAGTGAACCACTCGTGAACTGTTGGCAAGCGCCTGCGATGACAATGCGCGCCGCAGGCACTCCGCGCTAACCGCTATAAGACCGCCGCAATCGACTTGGCCAGGTAGTCTGCATTGCTCGGCGAGATGCCGGCGATACTGATACGGCTGGAGCCGACGATATAGATGCTGTATTCCTCCTGCAGGCGCTGCACTTGCTCGGGCGTTATGCCGAGGAAAGAGAACATACCGTTCTGCCGGGTGATAAAGCTGAAGTCTCGGGTTACGCCATTCTCGGTCAGTTTGTCCACCAGTAGTTGGCGCATGCCGTTGATGCGGTCGCGCATTTCCGCCAGTTCTCCGTGCCATTCAGCCGACAGTTCATCCGAACCGAGAATGGTTTCCACCAGCGCGGCACCGTGTGCCGGCGGCATGGAGTAGTTGACTCGCACGACGCGCAAGAGCACCGATTGGATAATATCCGCCGCCGTGGCGTCTTTGCCGATGATGGAACACGCGCCGATCCGCTCGCGATACAGGCCAAAGTTCTTGGAGCACGAGCTGCACAGGATCATCTCGTCGACGGCGTCGGCCATTAAGCGCACGCTGTAGGCGTCTTCATCCAGTCCCGCACCGAAGCCTTGATAAGCCATATCGACCACGGGCAAGAAGCCCACGTCTTTGGCGACGGCGGCAATCTCTTGCCACTGCTCGGCGTTGGGGTCCATGCCGCTGGGGTTGTGGCAGCACGCGTGCAGCAGGACGACGTCGTCTTTGGGGATCTGCTTCAGCGCCGCGATCATGCTGGGGAAGTCCAGGCATTTATTCTCGTAGTCATAGTAGGGGTAGGTTTCCACCTTCAACCCGGCAGCGGTGAAAACGCCCTGGTGGTTGGCCCAGGTGGGGTTGCTGACCCAGATGGTTGCGCCGGGTCGGCAGCTGTTAATGAACTCGCCGGCGATGCGCAACGCGCCTGTACCGCCCGGCGTGGAGACGGTGCGGATGCGGTTCTCCCGAATGACGTTGTGATCGCCCAGATTTAACTGATTGATGCGCTCATTAAACAGGGCCGAACCGGCAGACCCCAGGTAGGCTTTACTCGCTTCATTGGCGGTGCGCAATGTCTCGGCTTTTTTCACACAGGCCAGGACGGGGGTTTGCCCGTCTTCATCCTTATACACGCCGGCACCGAGGTCGATTTTATTTGGGTTGGTGTCAGCTTTGTATTTTACAGATAAGCCCAGGATGGGGTCGGGTGGCAACTGCTTCAGCTCGGAGAACATAGGCTTTCTTCCTTCTGTGGGTGGTGTGGTCTCAATCAGCTTATCTTACCACTACTCGTGGGGCGACGTGATGGGCAAAGCATGCGGCAGTGGGGGGGAGTTTTATCAGCGCAGGGGCAGGGCGAATGCGGTGGTGGTCGGGTCCTTGTCGCTTGTCTCGCTGGATGATCGCGCCAAGGTTGCGGGTGTGCTGAACAGCTGCTGCAGTTGGGACGCGTATGAAAGCTGGCCTCGATCGGGCAGGCGATCGGCAGGCCTGCGACGGTTTGGTCGTTAAAGGTAAACGCCTCGCACTGAGCGGGCTTGAGCGATCGGATCATGCCGACGAATTCCCCGTCCTGGTTAAAGAGCGCAGCGCCCATCAAGTGACCAAACAGCTCGGCACCCAACACCGTTGACAGATACGCAACCGTTTTACCGCGCCAGCTGTCGGTGTCGTCGTTGGCGATCGCGACGAGGCGCGTCAGTATCTGACTCGC
>DOIU01000522.1:0-3165 GCA_003511825.1 Gammaproteobacteria bacterium
CTTGGGCACAGAGGTCAACAACGGCATTGCTCAAGATGCATGGGACTACTATGCGGTTGATGTCCCTGCCGGTGAAGACGCCCTGGTGGTGAAGCTCTTGGGTCTCAACGCCGATGCCGACCTCTATGTGCGCGAAAGTGTGAAACCCAGCGGCAATGTCGCACAAGGCGGGCAATACGATTGCGGCTCGTATCTCGGCGGCACCAACACCGAAACCTGTGAATTGCGCGACGCAGGCGGCAAGCGCTACATCATCGGTGTCTACGGCTATCAGGCCGCCGATTACCGGCTGCGCGCAACCCTCGACAACGGCGTCCTGGAGATCACGGATCTCAGCGACGGGCAAGCGGCGAGCGACCGTGTTGAACAGACGGACTGGCGCTACTACCGCATGACTGTCCCTGCTGGGCAAACGCGCCTCAGCGTGACGCTTGACGGTATGACGGCGGATGGCGATTTATACGTGCGCCAAGGCCAAGTACCGAGCGGCAATCCGAACAGCGGTGCGAACTCAGACTGCTACTCCGTGCGTGCAAGCACAAGCGCAGAGACCTGTGTGGTCAGCAATAGCGAGGAAACCGACTGGTATATTGGCATCTACGGTTACCAAAGCACGGACTTCAGCGTCACAGCGACCAGCAGCAATGACGCGCGCTTGGCTGTCCACAAGCTGACCCGCGTCAACAAAGGCGAGCGTATCAAGAAAACGCTGGATGATGCCCCGCAAAGCAGCGGATCTGCCGGCGGCGGCAGCCTGGGTCTGCTGGCACTGCTTGCGCTCACCTTGCTGGGCATAGCGCGCAGACGTCACACCTGATCGCGTCAACTGCCCACTATCCGCAACGGCTCACACTCTGTGGGCCGTTTTTGCGTACGCGGGCGACTTTTTGCGCCAATACCAACGGTACAGTCCTTGCCATCGACCACCATTGATGCCGAGGATAGATATGCGCCTGTTGTTTGGCCTGCTTTGCCTGTTCGCTGTACCCCTGACATCTGCAATCGCCGACACCACCTATCCCCGCGACCGGGTCTCCGACAACGCCCGCTACCACGTCGTCCTCGAACAGCCATCAGCACACATTCCCCTGCGCAAAATCCACACATGGTCTGTCCAATTCACCCGCGCGGATGGCCGCGAAACACGGCCACTGCGCATCGAAATTGACGGCGGTATGCCGCGCCACGGGCATGGTCTGCCAACCGAGCCCGAAATCACCCACTATCTCGGCGACGGGCGGTATCGCATCGATGGATTATTGTTCAGCATGCCAGGCCTCTGGCATCTGCAGTTTCGCGTGTTCGACGAAACGGGCTGGGATCAGGTCTTGTTCAAACTCGCCATTCGTGAAACCGTGCAACAAAAAAGCGCGCAATGGACGTCGAGTGAACTGGGCGTGATCAAAGGCTTGATGTTGCCAACAAACACCGTCGATAACAACGTGCAAGACAGTGGCAACGCATTTATGCAGGACCCAGAGGCTGCCGCTCTCGGCGAGCGGTTGTTCTTTGACAAACGACTGAGCCCGGCAGGCGTCGCCTGCAATGCCTGCCACCAACCCGATCACTTTTTTGCCGACCCACGGCAAGAAAGCGTGGGCACTGAGACATTGCGACGCAATGCCCCCTCGTTAATCGGCATTGCCGACGCTGACTGGTTCTACTGGGACGGGCGGCGGGACAGTTTGTGGTCGCAGGCCTTGGTCCCCTTTGAAGCAGCCGATGAAATGGCCAGCAGTCGCGTCTATGTCTTGCAACAGGTGATGCGTGATCCGGACTACCGCGCGCACTACACAGAAGTGTTTGGCCAATTGCCCGACTCAGATCACCTGCAACAATTGCCCACCCATGCCAGCCCCATCGGCGACGAAGCCGCACAGCGTGCGTGGCAAGGTATTCCTCGCGCCATGCGCAACCAAGTCAATCGGCACTTCAGCAACTTGGGCAAAGCCATCGCGGCCTACGAAGGCACACTGACACACACGCCCTCGCGCTTTGATCGCTATGCAAAAACCTTATTGGAACACGGCGAAGATGCGACTGATACCCTGTTCAGTGAAGACGAACGCGAGGGACTTCGCTGGTTTATCAGCGGGCGCAGCCAATGCCTTAACTGCCACAATGGGCCGCAATTCAGCAATCAGGGGTTTCATAATATCGGCACCGCCACCGATGACAACGGCGAGCTGGATTACGGCCGTTCATTGGGTATTCGCAACGTGCTACTGAACGAATTCAACTGCGAGAGCCGCTACGTCGATCGGCAGCAACCGGCCTGTAAAAAACTGCAATACATCAACGCCACGGAAATCAGCGGTATGCTGGCGGGCGCCTTTAAAGTGCCGGGGCTGCGCAATGTTGCCGCCACCGCGCCCTATATGCACGATGGCCGCTTTAAAGACTTGTCTGCCGTGATGTCACATTACCGCAACCCACCGGGGAAGACTTCGCGCAACGACGGCCACGAACTCAGCCCGCTGAACAGGCTGGACGATAAAGCGATTGAGCAGCTGATTGCCTTTCTGAAAACGCTGGACAGTGAACCGGCGCCACCGACGGATACCGCACCGCCGGCCCATCATCACGACCATACACAGCATGCGCATTTACACGCGCATCATTAAGGACTGTTGGGAAAATTAAGAAATTTCAGCCATACAGTGGCTGTTAGTTTGGGGTGATCTGGTCGATGGACTACGCGTGTGGCGCCTGCAATGCGACCACTGTCGCGAACAGTGCGACGGTGACCGCAACGCTGGTGTGCACGGTCCACAACTTCAGGCGACAGGCCATCAGCGCGTGTAACACGATAAACACGGCCATGACCCAAAGAACTGTCTGCATCATGTCCCCAGTATGCCAGTTTTTGCGCCGACAGCCGTCGCTCAGCGATAAAACTGTGCGCCAACGCACTGTTCATGGGGTGGCGCACTGCCTGCGCTATTGCTTGAGCTTGTAGCCTGTGCGGAACATCCACGACACGATGCCCACGCACACAGCGAGAAACACGCCGATCATCAACAAGCTCAGTCCAACTGAGACATCCGACACCTCAAAAAAGCTCCAGCGAAAGCCACTGATCAAATACAGCACAGGGTTAAACAGGGTGACCGTCTGCCATGCCGGTGGCAGCATACTGACCGAGTAAAAACTGCCGCCCAAAAA
>DOIU01000522.1:3482-3686 GCA_003511825.1 Gammaproteobacteria bacterium
AGTAAAAACTGCCGCCCAAAAACACCAGCGGCGTAATGACGAGCAGCGGGATCAACTGCAGTTTTTCAAAGCTCTCGGCCCAAATCCCAATAATAAAGCCCAGCAGGCTGAAAGAGATACACGTCAACACCAAAAACGCCATCATCCAAAACGGGTGTGCAATCTGCAAATCCACAAAAAATCCCGCCGTCGCCAAGATGATCA
>DOIU01000174.1 GCA_003511825.1 Gammaproteobacteria bacterium
AAGGCGCCCTTGTTGCGCCTGCGTTTCAATCTCAGAAAATGCTGCTTGAATAGCCAGCGTGCGCTGCTGCAGCTCATTGCTGGAGAGGAAATCAATTTCTTCTTCGGCAAAGTCGAGTGCAGACTCAACATACACACGCAATTCGATGAGCTGCGCCTGCAAGTCATGAATTTTCTCAGAGAACGCCCCACGCAACGATCGCACAGCCGCGCGTGCGGCACTTTGTGACCCGGAATCGATCAAGTCACTGACAGCTTCCGCCTGGGTGAGGTCCAATTTGTCATTGAGAAAGGCGCGCTCAGTGAACTCTCCCGGTCGCGCGACCCGGGCACCCAATGCCAGCACGCGGGCCAACAACAGATCCAACACCACAGGACCACCGTGCCCTTGCAATTCGAGCACGTCTTCACCGGTGTAAGAATGCGGCTGTTGGAAATAGATGGCCAACCCGCGATCCAGCGTTTGGCCATCGGTGTCCGTGAAGTCGCAGTAATGTGCGTAACGCGGGGTCAGCGGAGCGTGCGTGACTTGCTGCCCAATTGCCCGGGCCGCCGGCCCACTGATCCGAACGATGCCGATACCGCCCCGCCCTGGCGGCGTCGCGATCGCCGCAATGGTATCACCGCCACTCATGGCAGACCTGCGACACGGCCTCAGTCAGTACCCACGACGTAGCGGGTAATGTAATACTGCTGCGCGATGGACAAGGTGTTGTTCACCACCCAATACAACACGAGACCTGCCGGGAAAAACGCAAAGAATACCGTAAACACCACAGGCAGGAACATGAGCACCTTGGCTTGAATCGGGTCTGTCGGTGCTGGATTCAGCTTCTGCTGAATCACCATGGTGACGCCCATAATCAGCGGCAACACAAAGTACGGGTCTTTAATGGACAGGTCATTAATCCACAAAAACCACGGCGCCTGCCGCAGTTCAACACTTTCCAGCAGCACCCAGTACAGTGCGATAAAAACAGGAATCTGGATCAAGATCGGGAAGCACCCGCCCAACGGATTGACCTTCTCGGTCTTATAGAGCTCCATAGTGGCTTGGCCCATTTTCTGCCGATCATCGCCGTATTTTTCTTTCAGCGACTGCATTTTGGGCTGCAGCTTACGCATACGCGCCATGGATTTGTAACTGGTTTCAGACAACTTATAGAAGATGGCCTTGATAATAATCGTCAACAAGATGATTGCCCACCCCCAGTTACCGACGAAGCCGTGAATCTTTTTCAGCAACCAAAATATGGGGTTGGCGAGAATCGTCAGGAAGCCAAAATCCACCACCAGATTCAGATTATCCGCAGCTGCCGACAAGCGATCCTGATCTTTCGGACCTACAAACGCTTCTGTACTGAAAGTGCCACTCTGGCCGGCGGCGATCGATTGGGCATCACTGTACAAGCCCAGGATATAACGACGCGGGGAATTCAGCGCCTTGGTATAGAAGGTGTTGTTCTGATCGGCACCGGGTAACAGGGCGCCGACAAAATAGTGCTGGATGATGGCCACCCAACCCCCGTTAACCGGCAGGTTCAGATCAGCATCTTCCATATCATCGAAGTCAACCTTGGTGTAGGGTTTTTCAGGCGTGCTGATCACGCCGCCGATGTAGTTATAAATGAAACTCTGGGTCTCGTCGTCCGTCACAGGCTTGCGTTGCAATTGACGGTATTGGTTCACGACGAAGTCATCGGCTGACTGGTTGTCAATCGCATACTCGATACCCACGCGATACGCATTGCGCCGGAAGACCAGTGTTTTAACAACACTGACCCCTTGCTCCGACTGCCATCGCAACGGCACGCGCAACTCTTCCTCACCGTCTTGTAAACGGTAATTGTCTGACTCGTATTGCATGAGAGTCTGGTGGGTGGGTGCACTGCCATCGGCGCTCTGCAAACCTGACTGAATCAGAAAGAAGTGCGCTGACTCATCACTCATCAAGACGAACGGCGTGTCGGGTTCATCCACCGAGACAGGGTATGCCTTCAGTTTGACACTACTGATCGTGCCGCCACGCGAATCGATCTCCACCTCATACACATCCGTTTCGACGCGGATCTTCGCGCTGGCACTGCTCGCCTCTGCCGCCGGCGCCCCGGGCGCTGCGGCGGCGGGCGCTTGAACCGCAGCGGGCATATCCGGCGCCGGCGCTGCGCCATCCGTTGTGGCCGGCGATGAAGTCGCAGTCGTTTGTGGTTGCTGAGGCCCGTGCTGAATCTGCCAGTTTTGCCACAGGATCAGCATAATAAAACCGAGCGCAGCGTAAAGAAGTATGCGTTGATTATCCATAGAGATGAGGGAGTCTGTTTAGTGTTCGGTTGAATCTGGCACGGGATCATACCCGCCCGCTCGCAGAGGGTGACAACGCAACACACGCTTGATGCCCAGCCAAAGACCTTTGCCTGTACCGAAGCGCTCAATCGCTTCGAGTGTGTACGCCGAGCATGTGGGTGCAAAACGACAATGCGGAGGGAACAGCGGGCTGATCCAACGCTGGTAACCTCGGATCAGTCGGATCAAGATCGCGCGCATCGAGAAATCACCTTTGACCACAATCGCCTCAAACTGGAATGAAGCTCGGCTTTGTCGGCTTTGGCTGTGTCTCGCTTTGCCATCACCACTATATCCACCGAGCCTAATGCACTTCGGTGTATCCTGAATGACTCACGGACCAAGCGTTTGAGTGTGTTGCGATCAACCGCGCGCCGCGCATTTTTTTTGCTGATCGCCAAACCCAGACGCGCGCCAGGATGCGGTGATTCAGCTCGTCCGACCAAAATTGTCCAATATTGGTCAGACACGCGTATATTAGCAGAGAAGACAGCGCGAAAGTCGTCGCCATCAAGCAGACGACATTGCCGACTAAAACCACGCCCTTCCGACTCAATCACGTCGGAACGCCAAGCATTAAGCGCTGAGTCGTGCCCTGCCCTTACTGCGTCGTGCGTTGATCACAGCACGGCCGCTGCGAGTGGCCATACGCGCGCGAAAACCGTGCGTACGCTTGCGTTTAATGACGCTGGGTTGAAACGTTCTTTTCATGACAAAAATCCCGATTGCAAGCGGCTGAACAACCGCGACGAACAAACAGGAAATGATATGTTCTGGTCACACGCGCTGTCAATTACAATATTTGTGTCAAAATCCCTTGCACCTGTGGATAACTCCGGCAAAGCGATATAAACTTGCGTTTCGGTTCCTGATCTACCCTGTCCTGGCCGCTTGCCTGATGCAGCAGCATACGCAGACGTGAACCGCGGAAAATCCACCCGCCTGCGGCCTCCTTCGCCATGCAGCGTATGATTTCTCCGCGCCAAGAAGGACCGCAAGCTTATACCCACGCCATCACGTTATTTTACGGAGTAGTTCCTTGCCGAAAACGATTTGGAATCATTGCCTGTCCCAGTTAGAAACGGAACTTGACGCGCAACAGCTCAATACCTGGATCAGGCCCCTGCAAATAGAGGAAACGGATGAATCCATCAGACTGCTGGCGCCCAACCGCTTCGTGCGCGATTGGGTAAAAGACCATTTTTTTTCGCGCATCGAGGAACTGTCGCACTCTGCGGCCGGCGCTCAACCCATCAGTGTATCGCTGGAAATTGGCAGTAGCTTGGGCACACCCCCTGCGCATCTGGAAGTGAAGCGCCAGACACCCGCACCCACTATTGCCCCCGTCCAGAAAAAAGCACCTACCCCCGTCCTGCAAAATAACCTGAACCCCACCTTCACCTTTGACACCTATGTCGAAGGTAAATCCAACCAGCTGGGCCGCGCCGCTGCCATGCAGATCGCTGAAAACCCAAGCACCGGTTACAACCCCTTGTTTATCTATGGTGGCGTCGGTTTGGGCAAAACCCATCTGATGCAAGCAGTCGGCAATATGATGATCGAGAAAAAGCCCGATGCTCGTGTCGTCTATTTGCATTCGGAGACGTATGTGCGCGAGATGGTTAACGCACTGCGCCAAAAAACCATCAACGAATTTAAGCAGTACTACCGAAGCCTGGACGCCTTGCTGATTGATGATATCCAATTCTTTGCCGGCAAAGATCAGTCACAAGAAGAACTGTTCCATAACTTCAATGCGCTCTTTGAAGCCAAGCAGCAGATCATCATGACGTGTGACCGCTTCCCGAAAGAAGTGGAGGGCCTGGAAGAACGACTGAAGTCACGCTTTGGCTGGGGTCTGACCGTGGCCATCGAACCGCCTGAGCTGGAAACCCGAGTCGCCATCTTACAAACGAAGGCAGAGCAGAGTGGGGTAGAGCTGCCTGAAACCGTCGGCTTCTTTATTGCTAAGCGAATCCGTTCAAACGTACGAGAACTGGAAGGGGCGCTCAAACGCGTGCTCGCGAACTCTCAGTTCACCGGCACGCCGATCACCGTCGAATTCGCCCGTCAGGCCTTGCATGACCTCCTCGCCGTGCAGGAAAAACTGGTTACGATTGAGAACATTCAGAAGACCGTTGGGGAGTACTTTAAGGTGCGCGTCGCTGACCTCTTGTCTAAGCGTCGCAGCCGCTCCATTGCGCGGCCCAGACAGATTGCGATGGCCCTCGCCAAAGAGTTAACGAACCGCAGCTTGCCTGAAATCGGCGACGCATTTGGGGGCAGGGACCACACCACGGTGTTGCACGCCTGCCGCAAAATTAACGAATTGAAGCAGTCTGACACCATCGTGAAAGAAGATTACTCGAACATTCTGCGAATTTTGTCGAGCTGAATAGCTTGTGGATAATCCCGTGAGCAAAGCTCGAATAACTAGGGGGTGTGAACAAATCGGCAGTTTAATCACATTTGCTCAACAGCCAAACCACACCTATACAGCGGTTTATAAACGGGGATACTAACAATGCAAGATACTGATAAATAAGATAAAAAACGGGTTATACCCAAATTTTGGTGTCCCTAATAATCACCATAATCATAT
>DOIU01000418.1 GCA_003511825.1 Gammaproteobacteria bacterium
CACGCAACTCTTCGTGAAATCCTACTCACACACCGATTGCCAGCACACTTCCCTGCGACGCACCCATTTTATCCACCGGCTGCGTCCGCGCTATGCCTACAAAGAGGGCCATGCCTACTTGAATTACTTGGCCAAGGGTATCCTCACGCCCGCCCCGGTCGCGTTCGGAGAAGAATGGACGATGGGCGTGCGCAACCGTGGCCTGATCGTCACCGAAGCCATCGACGCGCCCACCGTGCAAGCGTGCCTGGCGCAACCCGGAGGCGACCGCTGGTTTTGCAAAGCCTTCGACATGCTGCAGGCGATCCATGCTGCAGGTTTAACCCACGGTGACGCGAATCTGGTCAATTTCCTTGCACGCGAAGACGATGTCATCGCAATAGACCTCGAAAACGCACGCCAAATCACACCCAAGAAACAACAAAGCGATCTCGTCAATGTCTTAAAAAGCTACTTTTTGGTGCATGCAGAGACACAAGCAGCGCTTGACTGCTTGCAACGCTACACAGCATCTGGGCTCACGCTACCCATCCCAGCACCTGAGTTAGTGGATCTGGGCCAACGCAAGGCGGACAAATACCGAGATAGCTGATGTCAGCGCTTTTGTAATACACCAACGCCTGCATTCTACTAGTATCATCAGTCACGCTTTTCTTTTGCACGGACAACGACGAGGACACGGGTGTGTCCGACCACAAGGAAGACACATAAAGCATGTCTGGCACCAACCATTACTGCATGGCAATTGAAACGACCCGTGAACTGTTCAGCCGACTGCTGGACTGTGGTGTCGACGCCGACGTGCTTGTGGCGAAATCGGGTATTGCGCTGGATCAGCTCAAGCCGGCGGAAAAACGTTTCCCTGTCGCCAAACACCTGAGCCTTTGGCAAGCGGCGGAGGATCTTTCAGATCATAGCGCGCTGGGCTTGAGCATGGGTGCGGCATCCCGCCCCAATAACCGTGGCATTGTCGGGCTAGTGTTCGCTGCGAGTCGGGATTTGGAGACCGCCGTCGGCAATAAAATTCGTTACTCAAAAATATTAGCAGACCACATCAGCCTGGAGTTAGTGAAAAGTCAAAACGAGTTTTCGATCAGCTATTCCATTTTGGGTGGTTTGTTTCATCGCTATGAAATAGAACGTGTATTCGCCGGCTTTTTTAATTGGGTGCGGATATTTGTCGGCCAGAATATTGCACCCACGCGCCTGCTCTTGCAATACTCAGAGCCAGACAACACAGACGCATATGCTCAGCACTTCCCCTGCCCTGTACTGTTTGATCAAGCCCAGAACACCATCACATTCTCGAATGACATCTGGCACTGCCAAAACCCACAATACAATGACTATCTGTACAGCATACTACAGTCACGCGCCGAAGAAATTCTGGGTCGTCTGAACACGCAGGCCGACTTTATCAGCAGTGTGCACAACACCATCGCAAGCCGCCTCTGCACAGGCAACTTCAAAGCTCGCGACATTGCTGACGCCCATCACATCAGTATTCGAACGTTTCATCGACGGCTAAAAGAACAGGGCGTCACGTATCAAAGTGTGCTTGATGACGTCAGAAAAGAACTGGCCCTATCGTATTTGCAAAATGGACAATGCAACCAAGACACCATCCCTTATCTACTGGGCTACAGCGATCAAACGGCTTTCCAACGCGCGTTCAAACGTTGGCTGGGCACATCGCCCAAGCGGTACACCATCGCGTCATAAACAGCCCGGCAATCCTCGCCAAGCAGCTTGGCACACACGGTCATCAAATGGCACGCATTGCCATATTCAGCCATGACCAAAGTTCGTAGAATAAGCGCGCTCTGTGCATACGCTCACCCTTGGCGATGCCTGGAGGCACCCTCACGTGTTATCACAACCTTTCTCAACCACTAACCAACGTTCATGGATACGACGCATGAAACATCGAATACGACGAGACTGTAGCATTTTATTATTGACATCACTCATGGCCTATACAGGGGTTGCAAAATCGGCCTCCCCTGTGGGCGTGAATGATGTTCGGGACGGCGCCATCTTGGGTGACGGCTTTCGGATATCCGTGGCGTCACTGCTGGCCAACGACGTGGACGAGGATGGAGACGCCTTGTCGATCATCGGCCTGGATGATGCCTTTAACGGAGAGCTGTCTATCGAAGGCTATCCTGGCGTCCCCTTCTATCAGGTGGATATACAATCCAGTGACTTTATCATTTTTACGCCCACGGCCACCGGCCAGGGTGGATTCACCTATTACCTCTCCGACGGCAATGGACACGACCCCGAGACTGGCTTTGCCTTCGTCCAGATTACTATTTAGGCGCCAGCCTCGGGCGATGCCCCTGAAGTCACCATCCTAGAGCCTGCGTCGAATCTCACGATCAGTGCAGGCAGCACGATCACCTTCAGTGGTCAAGCAACCGACACCGAGGACGGTGATCTCAGTGGCGCCCTTGCATGGCGCTCGAGCCTCGACAGTGATTTTACGGCAACAGGCGCGACGGTCAGCACAGACAGTCTCAGCGTGGGCACCCACACCATCACCGCCTCTGTCGTTGACTCCGACGGTCATGAAGATAGCGGCACGCGTGTCATTACCGTGGAAGAAGTCGCTTCCACATTCCAAGTCACGGTCAACAACGGCAGTGGCGATGGCGTTTATGCGGCAGGCACCCAGGTAGATATTACCGCCGATGCCGCACCCAGCGGTCAGGTATTCCATCAGTGGACCGGCGATACGGCAGGGGTTGCCGACATCAATGCCGCGACAACGCAGTTTACCGTACCCGCCTCCAATGCGACCCTGACGGCAAGCTATACCAGCGCAAGCAATCAAGCTCCTCAGGGCGTCAATGACGTCCTCAGCGGTGCTGTTCTGGGCCAAGCATTTCGGGTATCCGTCGCTGCCTTATTAGCGAATGACGTCGATCATGAAGGCGATGCGCTGTCGATCAAAGGGCTGGATGACGCCCTCAATGGCACCCTATCCATTGAGGGTCACGATGAGCCGTTCTACCAAGTCGATATTCAGTCGAGTGACTATATTCTGTTCACGCCGACGGCAAGCGGGCAAGGTGGATTCACCTACTATGTTGAAGATGATTTCGGTTTTGATCTCGAAAACATGGCAGCCTTGGTACACATCAGCATCAGCGACGCTTCTACCAACCAGGCACCAACCGTGAGCATTCAGACCCCCGAAGACAATGCCGTCTTCACCGTGAATGACGCCGTCACTTTAAGCGCCTCTGCCAGTGATCCAGAAGATGGTGATATCACCAACAGCATCCGTTGGCAGTCCAGCATCAATGGCGCTCTCGCCGGCGGCGCCAACCTGGTCACCTCAGCGTTGAGTGCAGGCACACACATCCTCACCGCCAACGCGACAGACAGCGAAGGACTGGCAGCCAATGACCAGGTATCCATCTCCATAACGACTGGTGCTACGCCAAGCCTGACGCTAAACCCACCGTCGCCGAGCGGTACTATTGAGCAAGGTGACACGATCACGCTGAGCGGCAGCGCCACTGACAGTGAAGATGGCGACATCAGTCACAGCATTCGGTGGACATCCAGCGTGGACGCGAGCTTTGATGAAACCGGCGCCACTGTTAGCACTGACCAGCTAAATGCCGGCAATCATGTCATCACGGCCACGGTGTCAGACAGTGATGGCAATAGCACATCCGACACGCTCAACGTGTTTGTCACCAGCGACGTCGTGACGCAGTCCAAGTTCCACGTGTTTGGGCACTCGCTGTTCACGCACACCTTCAACAACGAGGGGTATCTGTACGAGGCAACTGACTTCACCCAAGCCGGGAATTGGCTGGGCCTGTTGGCGGCGGCGGATGGCCATGAATCCGTAGGGTCTCATACCTTTGGCCAAGTCGATAGCCACAACACCCTGAGTTGGCTGGACGGGGATGTCTCAATCAATGGCGCCTACGACACCGGCAATACGACGCCTTTTACCGGAATGTTCACCAACCAACATTACACGCATTTTTACTTAATGCCGTCTAATTTTCGCGAAACCGATATGGGCCCGCCACCGTTCAACAGCGCTGTGGCAACCGCACAAGCAGGCTTTGCAGCGCTGATCGATAATATTGACCGCTGGTACCCTCAGGCAGAGAAACTCCTGTATGTGCATTGGCATGAGTTCCATGGTCCCAATTATGGCCTCGGCCAAGACACCCCATTACCCAGTATTGGTCGGGCTCAGTTCACAGCCTACAATAACGAGGTGATCAATGAGTACTTGGGTTGGCATATCAGTCTGCAAAATGCGCTCACGGCCAATGGACGATCAATCAGAACCATCCCGGTGGGTCCGGTCATCGCATGGCTACTGGAGAACGAAAGCTATCTACAACCGCTGAACTTCAGTGACCTCTACGCGGATGGCGCGCCCCACGGCAATGAAAACATCTATTTTCTTGCCTCGCTGGTGGTGTATCGGGCGGTTTACCAAGTCAATCCGAATCTGAGCAACTTCACTGTGCCGAGCGCAGCGACACAAATTCGGCCGGAAATTGCTAACAACCTGGCGTCCATCGTGAGCGCGATTGAAACCCGTCTGAACGTCCACAATGCCAACGGCGTACGCGTATGGCCATAGCCTGAAAAGTCACACGGCATAGTGCAAGGCTATGCCGCTTTTCAAATCCGGTTAAGGGGCGCAGCGCTGCCCCTTAACCGTCACCTGACCACCCCCGACACCCGCTGCATCGGCAGCACTGACAGGCAGCCGTTCTCCTCACGAACACTCGCTTCAACACCATAGACTTGCGCCAGATTGGCCGGCGTGAGCACGCATTCGGGTGAACCCATGGCATGGATGCGACCGTGATCCAGCATCGCGATCCGATCGGAGTACCTCGCGGCAAGATTGAGATCATGCATCACCATCAAGACCGCAAGCTGCTGCTGATGCGCGATATCGCGGATGATGTCCATGACTTCCAGTTGGTGGGCAATATCGAGCGCCGAGGTGGGCTCGTCCAGGAACAGCAGCTGAGGTTGCTGCACCAAGGCACGTGCGATGAGCACGCGCTGCTGCTGGCCACCTGAGAGCGCGTCAAAGCGGCTCAATGCCAAGTCCGCAAGCCCCAGGCGATCGAGCATCGCCGCCGCGATATCCAAGTCATGATCCGCAAGCTGCCAGCGCGCGTGAGGATGTCGCCCCATGAGTACCGCATCAAAGACGGTGTCAGCCGGGGCCTGACCACCAGACTGCGGCACATAGCCGATCATCTTGGCGAGATCGCGTCGCGCAATCGCGTGTAAGGCGTGATCACCCAGCCGCACCTGCCCTCGCGCAGGCTGCAGCAACGCCGCCATACACTTGAGCAAGGTGCTCTTGCCACTGCCGTTCGGGCCGACCAGGCTCACGATGTCGCCACCGCCGAGTGTAAAATCCACGCCCTGTAACACCGGCGTTTTCTCGTACGCAAAGTGCACGCCTTGCACTTCCAGACTCACCACAGCATGCTCCGTTTGCGCACAATGAGATACAAGAACAGCGGCACACCGAGGAATGCAGTCACCGCACCGACCGGCAGGATCACCGGCGACAGCAGCGTCCTCGCCAGGGTGTCCGCCAGCACCAGCAACACAGCCCCCACCAACCCCGCCGCCGGTATCACCAGGCGACTGTCAGTGCCCAGCGCCATCCTGACCACGTGCGGAGCCACCAAACCGACAAAACCTATGGTCCCGGTGAAGCTGACAACGGCCGCCACCATCAGCGTGCAAACAAGCATGGTGAGCACACGGATGCGGTCGACATGCACGCCAAGGCTTTTGGCACAAGAGTCGCCGCTATTGAGCACATTGAGGTCAGCAGCCTTCCATTGCAGCACACACCAGCCAAGGATGACGATCGGCAATAGCATGGCGATATCTGACCAATCGCTCTTGCCGAGATCCCCGACTGTCCAGAACACCGCCGCCTTCACCGCTTCGGCCTCGCCAAAGTACTGCAATAAGGTCGTCATTGCCTGAAAAAAGAACAATAAGGACAAGCCAACCAGCACCATCTTCTCAGGCGACGCGCGATGCCCGCCCGAGAACACCAGCACCAGACCGGATGCTAACGCCGAAAAGAAAAAAGCGTTGCCAATGATCAAGTAGCTGCCACCCATCACACCCACGCCCAAAATGATCGCGAGCGAGGCACCGAAGCCCGCCGCCGACGCAATGCCCAGCATATACGGGTCCGCTAAGGGATTGCGCAGAATGCGCTGCATCACGGCACCGGCAACCCCCAAGGCAAAGCCACTGATGACGCCCATGATCACACGCGGTAATCTCAGCTCCCAAACAATGACCGCTTTGGCGCGCGCACCGGGCGTATCACTGAACGCATCACCACGACTGAATAGCGCCCGCAACACATCCATCAACGACAGATCCGCCGAACCGGAAGCGATGCTCACGGCGACCAACACCGGGATGCCTAACAACAACCACACAACAGGCCGCGTGTTGCGTTTTTTATACTGTCTATACTGGCGCTTGAGCGTCGACTGAGCGTGTGTCATGAGTGGGTACGGTCGATGGGTCAGGGCCTGTCTGGATGCACGAACACGCCTTGCTTCTGCACATCTGCAGGCACCCGCATAAACCGCTGGAGGTATTCTCCGTGCAATGCCTCGGGAGACAGATCTCGATAGCGTTCGGGATGAAACCACTTTGCCATATAGGCGAAGCCGATGATAAACCTCGGGGTTGCAAAAAGCTCCCCGCTGATCATATACACCTGATCGCGCTGCACGGCCGGCCACAAGGAGAACGCCGGTAAGGCCATCACCGCCTGCCGATGCCGTTCCAAGGGCGTGCGATCCGTCACGCCAAAACCGTAACCCTGATGCACCACGTCCATAATCACCATGGCGTCGATGTCTTGCGCGATCAGCCACTCCGGATCAACCGCTTGCACCCAGCCCCCTTGCGAGGGCAAATCCTGGGCGGCGTTCACCGAGGCCGTCAAGGCGTTGCGCTCAGCAATACCTGGCGACAGATCGGAGAACGACTGAATATCAGACGGCTCTCCCCAACTGGTCTTAACAAACACGCGCGGCTTTTGCGCCTCAGGCACCGTGGCGGCCTTCGCCTGCAACTGCGCCACCACAGCGTGGTACCACGTCAGATAGGTTTGCGCCTCGTGTTGCTTGCCGAGCAGCAAGGCCAGCTTGTGCAGGTTATCGTCAAAGGTTTCAGGGTCGCGAAAGTTGAGTGAGACCACCGGCACATGCGGGGACAAGCGTGCAATGAGCTCGTCTGCGCCGGCCATGGGCAAATCGATGGACAAGAGCACATCGGCTTCTAGCGCCAACACACGTTCAACATCAATATCGTACACTCCCTGCGCAGAGATCACGGGAATGTCTGCCAAACCACGGAACAACGCTGCGTCAAGATCGCGCCCGCGCGCAACGACGCGATCCCAGGCATTGAGGATTTGAATCGCTTCAGCGGTTTGGAAAT
This sequence comes from Gammaproteobacteria bacterium, assembly GCA_003511825.1. Taxonomy (GTDB): domain Bacteria; phylum Pseudomonadota; class Gammaproteobacteria; order Granulosicoccales; family Granulosicoccaceae; genus UBA7957. The sequence goes on from DOIU01000418.1 coordinate 7,495, forward strand.
GATGAAAAGCGATGCGCTTCACGGGCAAACCTACCCTCACCTGCCGGCCAGTGGCATCCGTGATCGTCACCGTGTCTGCCTCGACAACGGCAGACTCACCTGAGAGGCGCGTGTCCGCTATGGCATCGCTCATCACAGCACAGAGTGCCAATACCAACACGATCCCTCGCGCAATCACCTTATGTAACCGTGTCTCACACACATCAAGAGTCCTCATCGGCGGTTCAGTAGGTATACGCAAGCTTGACACCCAGCTCTCTCGGCGGGCTGTATACGGTATAGAAACCACCAAAATACCCTTCCGCGTCATACTCCGTATCAAACAGGTTATCAGCGTACACGGACACCGCGAACGGGCCGGTTTCATAGCCTAGGCTCGCATTGACCAGGTGGTAAGCGTCTCGTTGGTAGCGGTTTTCTTTGTTGAGATACATCGGGCCATTGCCAATCAAGGCGATATTCCCGAACAACCCCTCGGCGGGTCGATAGTGCAGATTCAAGCTATAGGTGTACTCAGGCGCATAGGGGTTGCGGTTACCGGAGTAGTCACCATCCGCATCGCTGTAGTCACCGAACTCCACGTGGTTGTAGCCAAAGGTTGAGACAGCGTCAGCTCGCGATTCAAGCGCGCGTCCAGCTCAGCCTCAAGCCCCGAGGACCAGCCAC
>DOIU01000505.1:0-692 GCA_003511825.1 Gammaproteobacteria bacterium
TGGGGAGTATCGTTGGTTGGAGACGCGAGAATATCGCACGCAACGAGCAGGTGCCTTGCTTGCTTTATACCGCCATGTCGGCGAACACCTGAAGCTTGGCCTGGGCTTTAACTTTACGGATTTTAACGACGACCTGACCGATATCGATTACGACAATCGGGGCTGGTTTTTAGACATCACCGCCAAGTACTGATCGCGCACATGGGCAGACGACCGTACCGGGCGGCAAGGCTGATCAACGGTCTTACGCGACGGCTGACAGGGCGGCGTCGTAGTCTGGCTCTTGGGTAATCTCGGGCACCAGCTCGGTGTACGTGACTGTGCCGGACTCGTCCAGTACAACGATGGCACGTGCAGTGATGCCTGCCAGCGGGCCGTCTTGCAGCAGCACCCCATAATCCTTTGCAAACGCGCGGCTGCGCATCATCGATAAGGTGACAATGTCTTGCAATCCTTCGGTTGAGCAAAAGCGCGACATGGCAAAGGGCAAGTCTGCGGAAATGACCAGCACGCTGACGCCATCCATTGCCGAGGCTTTTTCGTTAAATACCCGCGCAGACGCTGCGCACACATCGGTGTCGAGGCTGGGCACGATGTTCAGGATGACCTTGCGGCCGGCAAAATCCGCGAGGCTGGAAGCGCTTAAGTCCTGGCCAATCAGGACGAAATCCGGGGCCTTGCTGCCGACGGCA
>DOIU01000505.1:1002-2687 GCA_003511825.1 Gammaproteobacteria bacterium
CGGGGCCTTGCTGCCGACGGCAGGCAATTCGCCCGAGGTGGTAATGTCTGAACCCTTGAGAGTTACAGTGGCCATGTTTATGCTCCGTTGATTAATGGGAGGTGCGGCGTCGAGACTGGCGCGCACCTTTTTTGATTATGCAGGGCGGGTGTTCATCATGCTAACGCGCTCTAAGTTACTAGGTTGTCGGAGTACTGGCAAGTTAAGGGGCAGGTCTCTTGGACGTTGAAGCACCTCTGGATATTCCTTACACCGTCAGGGTGTCGGCACGGGCGAAGCGCGTGAACCTGCATGTCCGGCCGGAGTCCGGGCTTGAGGTCGTGATCCCGCGTCGCTTTGCAAGGCGCCATATTCCGGCATTGTTAGTAGCGCACCGCGACTGGATTACGCAGGCGCTCGCGCGTTGCGAGGCGCAGCAGGCACCGTATCAGGACGCCTGGCCGCCGACGTCGCTGGATTTGGTCGCCTTGGATCGGACCATCGCGCTGGTCTATCGGCCTGATGCAAGCGCATCGCAGGTGCGCTGGCAGCTGGTTGGCGATCAGTTGACCCTGTCAGGAGCCACCGGCCAGCGCGAAGCCGTCGTGAACGCGATCGCCGCCGCGCTCAAGGCGTTGGCGAAAGACGTACTGCCGCCCCTGTTGGCGCGGTTGGCAGAGCAGCACAGGCTGCAGTACGCGCGTGTCGCCATTCGCGGCCAAAAAACCCGCTGGGGCAGTTGCTCATCGTCTGGCACGATCAGTCTCAATTATAAGTTGTTGTTCCTACCGGGCGAGTTGGTGCGCTATGTGTTATTGCATGAGCTGGCGCATACACGGCATCTGGATCACTCGGCCGCCTACTGGGCTTTTTTACAGCAGTTGGAGCCTGCCGCGAAGGTGCTGGACCGACAGTTGGATGACGTTGGTGGTCAGGTGCCTTGGTGGTTGCGCCTTTAAGGATTGGCGCACCCGTCACCACCCAAACGATAAATTTGTAAACTCTGCTATGCTCTTTGCTGGGTTCCGGATTTTCACTCCGGATAGTTAACGGATTGTGGTTCGGATTGTGTATCAGGCTGACTCTGACATAGATTCCCTGGCAGAAGTTCTGTTGAAAGAAATGCGAAATGTAGTGCCATTGCTGATCGCGGCGTTGTTTCTCACAGCGGCCTCAGCGATGTTTCTCACCGGCGTTGATGATCTGATGCGTGTGATCGGCACAGCGGTGGTGATCCTGACGGGCACGGGTGCCGCATTGCTCATGACGTTTTCCCTGCAGGAAGTGTCGGCCGCGCTGCAGGTCACGGTATCCCGTGGGATTCAGCGCGGTACGCAGCCGAGCGAGATGATCACCATGATCACCATGTTGAGTGATCTGAGCCGGCGCGTGGGCCTGGTGGGGTTGGTGGATATTCGCACCAGCTCGGCGGAACTGCGCGAGGTCTGCGCCTTGGTCGCCGGCGCGGCCGATGAAATGACGATCCGCGTGCAGCTGGAGAAGCGTCAGCAGATTGAACAGGCAGCCCATCGGATGGTGGTGAGTGTGCTGATCTTTGCCGCGATTTACGCCGTCATTTTGGGCGCCACGGGCAGTGTCATCCAATTCACGCATTTTCAGGTCACTCCGGGTGTGAACGCCGAGCCGACCTGGACCGTCAGTCTCTTGCCTCTGGTGAGTGGATTGGCGCTCAGTCTCTTTGTCGC
>DOIU01000197.1 GCA_003511825.1 Gammaproteobacteria bacterium
CAGCGGACATCCAGTCTGCGCCTGTTGCCATGCCGTTCAATACTGGGTGAATGCCTTTACCGGCAACATAGAACTCACTGGTGCTTCCGGCACGGGCCCACCAGGCAATACCGAAGTACAGGGCAAACGTGCCGAATACGACGATATAGGTTAATAGTCTTAATTCTTCCATTCTGTCAGCCCCTACTCGTTAACGCCGAATTTGCGGTCAAGACTGTTCATACGAGCCGCATAGAAAAAGATCAGGAACAGGAACGTATAAATGGAACCCTGTTGTGCGAACCAGAAACCGAGTTTGTAACCACCCAGTTGAATATTGTTTAGTGCGTCGAACAGCAGAATGCCGCAACCGAACGACACAACAAACCAGATGACCAGACACGTAATCATCAGTCTGACATTGGCTTGCCAATATGAAGCGTTTTCGCTCATATGTCCTCCTTCAAAAGTTATAAAAATAACGAGAGTGTGTGATACCGAATAAGACCGGTTAACTTCGCAGCTTTTCCCGGGTGTTGCTGTTGCAGTCTCCTGTTGTTGTTATTGGTGATATAAAGTGCCAAGGGGGTAAGGTATCCCCCCGGCGCTTTTTGGTGGCAGAGTGCGAAAATTAAGCGTTTTCGCGATGTTCGATTAAATCATCAACCACTGACGGATCAGCCAGCGTTGAGGTATCGCCCAGGCTGTCAAGCTCGTTGGTGGCGATTTTGCGCAGAATCCGGCGCATGATTTTGCCCGAACGGGTCTTGGGCAGGCCATCCGCCCACTGAATAAGATTGACCTTAGCGATAGGACCAATCTCTTTACGCACCAGTTTGACCAACTCGTTTTTCAGCTCGTCTGTGCCTTCTTCGCCTTCCATCAGCGTGACATAGGCATAGATGCCCTGGCCGGTCAGGTCATGCGGGTAACCGACAACGGCTGCCTCGGCGACCTTGTCGTGCAAACCAAGTGCGGCTTCAATTTCAGCTGTGCCAAGACGATGGCCGGAAACATTGAGAACGTCATCCACGCGACCCGTGATCCAGTAGTAGCCGTCTTCGTCGCGACGCGCGCCATCACCGGTGAAGTAGTAGCCTTTAAACATCGCGAAATAGGTTTCGAAGAAGCGCTGGTGGTTGCCATAGACCGTGCGCATCATAGACGGCCAAGGGCCACGCATAGCCAGATTGCCTTCTGCGGGGTTGCCTTCAATTTCGTTGCCTTGATCATCCAGCAGCACGGGCTGGGCACCAAAAAACGGTGCTGTGGCGGAGCCTGGCTTCAGGTTGTGCACGCCAGGCAGCGGCGTCAACATATGCGCCCCGGTTTCTGTCTGCCACCAAGTGTCAACGATGGGGCAGCGACCGTCACCGACAACACTGTGATACCACTCCCAGGCTTCAGGGTTGATGGGTTCACCCACGGTGCCCAAGACACGCAGCGACTTTCGTGAGGTTTGTTTCACCGGCTCATCACCAGCGCCCATCAATGAACGGATCGCTGTTGGAGCGGTGTAGAAAATGCTGACATTGTGCTTGTCGACCACCTGCCAGAAGCGAGAAATGTCGGGGTAAGTGGGGATGCCTTCAAACATGAGTGTTGTGGCGCCATTAGCCAGCGGGCCGTAAACAATGTATGAGTGGCCGGTTACCCAGCCGATGTCTGCCGTGCACCAGTAAACCTCGCCGTCTTTATAATCAAAGGTGCAACGATGACTCATCGCTGCTTGCAGCAGATAGCCGCCGGTGGAGTGCAATACACCCTTCGGCGTGCCAGTAGAACCTGATGTATAAAGAATGAAGAGTGGATCTTCAGAGTCCATTTCTTCTGCAGGGCAGTTGGCATCGGCGGCGTCCATCGCCTCGTGATACCAAACGTCGCGACCATCCGTCCACTCGACCGGATCGCCACCGCGTTTGACCACGATGCAAGAGGTGATGCTGGGACAGTCCGCCAGGGCAATGTCGGCATTGGACTTCAGCGGTACGCGACGTCCGCCACGCATAGACTGGTCTGACGTGATCACGACCTTGCAGTCAGAGTCTTGGATGCGGCTGCGCAGAGCATCGGGCGAGAAGCCACCAAACACGATGGAGTGGACGGCGCCGATCCGGGTACAGGCGAGCATCGCCACTGCTGCCTCGGGGATCATTGGCAGGTAGAGGCAGACGCGGTCGCCTTTGGTAACGCCTTGGCTTTTCAGTGCATTGGCAAATTTTGAGACTTCTGCGTGCAGTTCTCGATAGGTGATTTTTCGCTCTTCTTCGGGGCTGTCACCTTCCCAGATAATGGCGACTTGATCGCCGCGCGTGTCCAGGTGGCGGTCAAGGCAATTGTAGGAGACGTTCAGTTTTGCGCCATCAAACCATTTAATGCGCAAGTCTTCCTGATCAAAGCTCCAGTCGGTGACCTTGTCCCAAGGCTTAAACCACGTGAGGTACTTTTCTGCCTGTTCGGCCCAGAAGCCCTCAGGATCATTGACAGAGCGCTCGTACATTTCCTTGTATTGATCGGCATTCAAATTGGCCTGGTTGGCGAAATCTGGGTTGACGGGATGTGTCTCTGACATAAGTTTTCTCTCCAATGGCTTGTTTTGTGGCAGATACGGGGGAGGCCCGTTCTGCAATTGATTTTTTTAACCGGATCAGGTGTGTGGCATCCGGTCCTGTTGCGGACAAACCTTCCAGATTACCCGGAGTCAGTTTTAAAACTCAGCTGCCTAGTTTAACGCCATTCAACAAACCCAAGTATGCCGTTATTTCAATGGCAGGGTCGCGCAGGACTTGTTTGTGTGTTGGTTTTTTTATGGTCGGGCAAGTGTATCGTTCGAGCTTAGCGTGCGGCAATTCTACTTTAGTCGCCTTTTAGTCACGTGTGGTTTGAGGAGGCTCTAAACAACGCGTCGACAGCGCCTGTCTGATCAACCGTCGATGGGTTGAGATCCTGATGATCAAAAGCACTGGGTGATTGGTATCAGAAAAGCGCCAGCCTACTTTCCTTGGGGGGTAGAATTCTTTTCCGAAGCTTGCTGGTGTGAACGTGTTATCCCTTGTACACCTGAGTGAGTTAAGGTGTTTTGAGGTGAAGGAATGCCTTCGCCCTTGACTTTGCACCATCTAGGCACAATAATCGCTTATATTGCACTGCAGCAAATTACTTTTTTCATGCCACCGATCCGTGAGGTACAAAAACATGTCTACAGATAACTTTGATTTTACCAAGATGTTCCAGCAGTTTGATGTTCAGGAAATGACTAAAAAAATACAGGATGCATTTAACGTTGACTTCAGTGCTGTTAATGAAGCTCACAGCAAAAACATCCAAATGATGGTAAGTGCTAACGAATCACTCACTGCCGGCACGCAAGCACTGATGCAAAAGCAAGCAGAGATGTTTCAGACTGCGCTGCAGGAAGCGACAGTCGCAGCACAATCACTCAGTGGTTCAGGCTCTCCGCAAGAAGTTGCCGCCAAGCAGGCTGAATTGATGAAGGTTGCTTACGAAACTGCGCTCAAGAATACTGCTGAAATCAGCGATATGGCGAAAAAGACGCAAGACGAAGTTGCTGAAAAAATCAACGCACGCGTCGCTGAGAGTCTTGAAGAAATAAAAGACTCCATGTCAAAAATCGGTTAGATTCAGACAGTCATCGAGTAAAACCAAATGGGGCGCCACGCTGAGTGCGCGCCCCACTTTCCTAACACACGTAGATAATGGGCGGAGCAGGCTCAATGTCGGAAAACAGTCCCAAAAACAATAACGTACAAGAATTGCAGCAAAATCTTGAACAAATTCAGGACATCATGACGGGGTTTATGAAGTCATACGAAAGCCTCGACATGGATCCCTTTAAGTTGGGCGCTGCGTACACAGAATGGATGTCTGCTGTCGCCAGCAACCCGCAGAAGCTTTTTAATGAAGGGCTGGAATTCTGGAGAAATAGCATCGAACTCAGCCATCAGACCATGCGCGGTTTGATGGGCGGCGAGCCAGAAAGTGTTGTTGAAGTTGATAAAGCTGATCGACGCTTCCGGCACGATGATTGGAGCCATAAGCCGGTGTTCTCTGCCATTAAGCAATCGTATCTGCTGTCGTCGCAATGGCTGCGAAGCCTGGTGACTGATGTGGAGGGTTTGGACGCCCACACGGCAGAGAAGGTCAAGTTCTTCACCGAGCGATACATTGACGCGCTCTCACCAACCAACTTCGCGTTGACCAATCCTGCCGTTATCGAAAAGATCGTTGAGACGAACGGCAGCAGTTTGGTCAATGGCTTGAAGAACATGCTCAACGACCTGGAAGATGGCAACGGTCAGCTGCGTATCAGCATGACAGACACGGACGCCTTTACTTTGGGTGAGAACGTTGCAGCGTCCAAGGGCAAGGTTGTTTTCCAAAACCGCATGTTCCAGTTGGTTCAGTATTCGCCCTCAACCAGCAAGGTACTGAAGCGTACTCTTTTGATCGTGCCACCATGGATCAACAAGTTCTATATCCTTGATTTACAGCCGAAGAACTCTTTCCTCAAGTGGGCGACAGACCAAGGTCACACGGTATTCGTGATTTCTTGGGTGAATCCTGACGCTAACTACGCGAATACAGAGTTTTCTGCGTATGTGCAAGAAGGGGTTGTCACTGCGGTTGATGCCATTGCGGCAACGACCGGCGAAGACGAAGTCAATGCTATTGGCTACTGCATTGGCGGCACGCTGCTGGCGACGTCAATGGCGTATATGAAGTCGAATAATGATGATCGCATCAAAACGGCAACGTTCTTCACTACGATGCTGGACTTTTCCGAGCCGGGCGAATTGGGCGTCTTTATTGACGAAGACCAAGTGGGTAGTCTGGAAGAGAAAATGTCCGAGACGGGTTACCTGGAAGGCTCGTCAATGGCAGGTGCCTTCAATCTGTTGCGCGCGAACGATCTGATCTGGTCGTTCTACGTCAACAACTACCTGCTGGGCAATGATCCTCGGCCCTTTGATCTGCTTTATTGGAATTCTGATTCCACCCGCATGCCCAAGGCGATGCACTCTTGGTATCTGCGCAATCTTTATATGCAGAACCAGCTGGTCAAGCCTAATGCGATCGAGGTTGATACTGTGGGTATCGATCTCTCGAGCATCGACGCGCCGGCCTGTTTTGTCTCTACCATTGATGATCATATTGCGCCCTGGAAGTCGACTTACATGGGAGCGACGCGTTTAGGCGGGGAGGTTTCCTTCATCTTGGGTGGATCTGGGCATATCGCCGGTATCGTCAATCCGCCCGAAGCCAACAAATACGGTTTCCGTATCAGTAAGGAGTTGCCCGAAACCGCTGAGGCGTGGTTGGAGCATGCAGAAGAGCATGAAGGTTCGTGGTGGAACACCTGGAACGATTGGGTCTACCAGCATTCTGGTAACACCATGGTGGCCGCGCGTTCACCCGAAGATGGCGGACTAAGCCCAATAGAAGACGCGCCCGGCACCTACGTCCAGTGCAAGATGGACGACGATGTGCCGCAGTTGGCATATACTGATTTGTCAGCAGCGCGTCCGGTGAAAGCAAAGTCCGCAGCAAAGGCCGCAAAAGCAAAAACGCGTACCGAAGCGGACGCTAAACCCACTAAAACTGCAGCAAAATCCGCAAAAAAAGCCAAGTCTGACGCTCCGTCCAAGGCGACTGCAGAAAAGGCCGCTAACGATGATCTGACGAAGATTAACGGTATCGGTCCAAAGCTTGCGAGTTCTCTCAAAGAAAATGGCGTCACCTCGTTTGCACAGCTTGCCGCCATGAGTGCTGATGAGATTGTACAGATGTTGGTGGATATGGATCCGCGCAATAAGCGATTTAATCCTAGCGAGTGGCCGGCACAAGCGGAGAAGCTCGCGAAAAAATAGTCTGCTTGCCACAACAACTCCTCTGCAAAGGCCGGTTCGCTACCGGCCTTTTTTGTGCGTGCGGGACCTTGATCGCTTACGTAAACGTCCATTCGCGGGTGGTCAGCCTGCGAATTCTCGCTAATTTAAAGCCCTATGGTGCTTTGAGTCGCCAATCCATTTTGAATTTTAATGGACGGGAAAAAACCGGTGCCATGCCTGGGAATTTAATAGCCCTTTGTTTATGATCGGAGATGTGGGGGGATTATCGTGCCGCGTTTTTTGCGAGTTGCGAGCCACTTTAATAACAATATTATTTAAAACCTAATCCATACACCAACAGCCTGCGCGCCGTCGTGAGTCCGAGTCTTAGCACCCGGTATGGCACGCACGATGTGCTGTGCTGATTTAAACCGTAAAGGGGTAAGTTATGAGTCGAGTCGTAGTGGTCACCGGAGGAACCCGGGGGATCGGAGAGGAAATTTGTGTCGAGCATAAAGCCGCGGGTTACACGGTAGCTGCGATCTACGGGGGAAATGATGAGGCGGCAAAGGCCTTTACTGAGCGTACAGGCATCAATGCCTACAAGTGTGATGTTTCAGATTATGATGCTTGCCAGGAAGCGGTGCAAGTGATCGAAAAGGAGCTAGGCCCTGTCGATATACTCGTGAACAATGCTGGTATTACAAGAGATGGCGCCATGCACAAAATGGATTTTGAGCGTTGGAATGCAGTCATCCAAACCAATCTGTCGTCGTGCTTTAATATGAGTAAGGCCGTCATTGACGGCATGCGTGAGCGTGAATTCGGTCGTATCGTCAACATTGGCTCAGTCAATGGTCGCGCGGGCCAGTACGGCCAGGTCAACTATGCTGCCGCTAAATCTGGCATCCATGGTTTTACCAAAGCGCTGGCACTTGAGGGGGCAAGTAAAGGCATCACGGTGAATGCCATTGCTCCTGGCTACGTGTTGACTGATATGGTGCGTGCAGTTCCGCAAAAGGTTCTGGATAAAATCATCGCTACCATACCGGTCGGTCGCTTGGGCGACCCCGGTGACATCGCGCGTGCGGTGATGTTCTTGACCTCTGATGGCTCGGGTTTTGTTACGGGTTCCACCTTGGATGTGAACGGCGGCCAACACATGTACTAAGGCCGTACGGACCTGTATCCTGATCAGCAGCCGGAGCACCTTGTCTCTCCGGCTGCTTACACACCTCCGCCTTTCTCTGGCCGACAAGACTTTTCTCCTCGATCACTCTAGAATGCTTAGCGTTTGAAACGCTACACTCACTGATAGAAATGGCGCTTTGTCATTGTTCTTATTAGTCAGTTTTACAGGAAGATAGAGATAATGAATGCCAATGCCCAAGATACCGCGCAAGACGTTGTGTCTTATATGCGTGAACTCGGACAGCGCGCGCGTGCAGCCAGTCGCGACATTGCCCGTGCCGACAGTGGTGCAAAAAATGCCGCTTTGCGTGCGATAGCCGATGCGATTGAGCAGGCTAAGCCCACACTCATTGCTGAGAACCGAAAAGATCTTGATGCGGGTCGAGCGAATGGGCTGAGTGCTGCACTGTTGGATCGCTTGGAACTGACCGATGCGCGCATTGCAGGGATGGCTGAAGGGTTGCGGCAAATCGCCATGCAGCCGGATCCGGTTGGGCAAATCACTGACATGGCTTATCAGCCCTCGGGTTTGCAGATTGGTAAAATGCGAGTGCCACTGGGGGTGATTGGCATCATCTACGAGTCACGCCCTAACGTCACTGCAGATGCCGCCGGGCTCTGCCTTAAGGCGGGCAATGCCACCATTCTGCGCGGCGGCTCTGAGGCATTGCATTCCAATCAGGCGGTCGCGGCCTGCATTCAAGCGGGTATTGCCGCAGCTGGTTTGCCCGCAGCTGTCGTGCAAGTGGTCAAGACCTCTGACCGAGCGGCAGTGGGCGAGTTGATCACGATGAGTGAATTCGTCGACGTCATTGTGCCTCGTGGGGGCAAGGGATTGATTCAGCGTATCAGTGCTGATGCTCGGGTACCGGTGATCAAGCACCTCGATGGAAACTGTCATGTTTACATTGATGATGCTGCTGATGCAGACAAAGCCATTGCTGTTGCCGTGAATGCCAAAACCTATCGCTACGGTATCTGCGGTGCAATGGAGACGTTGCTGGTTGCCGAATCGCGAGCAGCCGCTTTGTTGCCTGTGCTCGCAGAGCAGTTCGCGGACAAAGGTGTCGAATTACGTGGCTGTGCCAAGACGCAGGCCATCGTGCCCAGCGCTAATCCCGCAACCGATGAAGATTGGGCCACGGAGTACTTGGCGCCGATACTGGCCGTGCGCGTCGTTGAAGGCATTGATGACGCCATTGCACACATAGCGCACTATGGCTCTCATCATACGGATGCCATCATCACGGAGAGCTTGGCGAAATCGCGCCAATTTATGCGTGAAGTCGATTCAAGCTCGGTGATGGTCAATGCTGCCACCTGCTTTTCGGATGGATTTGAATATGGGTTGGGTGCTGAAATTGGCATCAGTACAGACAAGCTGCATGTGCGTGGACCGGTTGGGGTGGAGGGCTTAACCACCCAAAAATACGTCGTGATTGGTGAAGGCACCACCCGTTGACGCATCTGGGTATATTTGGCGGCACCTTTGATCCCATCCATTACGGCCATCTGCGCAGTGCCGTTGAGCTGCGCGAGGCACTGAGCCTGGAACAGGTGCGGATGATCCCGTGCCACAATCCTCCGCATCGTGACCCGCCGCAAGCATCATCCGAACACCGCTTGGCCATGCTGCAGTTGGCCTTGCAAGGCAGTCAGGGTCTCGTTGCCGATGACCGAGAACTGCGTCGCAACCGCTATTCATACACGATAAACACGCTAGAGACTTTTCGGCGTGAGCAACCGGATCGTCGCTTGATGCTCATTGTCGGCGCAGATGCATTTTCAGGGTTTACGGCGTGGCATCGCTGGGAAGATATTTTGGATTTGGCGGATGTGGTGGTCATGGCGAGACCTGGCTCGGTGCTATCCGGGGATGCCGAAGACATTTTGCGCGAAAGACAGGTCATGAATATCGCCGCGTGTCGGGGGGCAGTTGGCAACGTACTGATGCGGCAACTGACCCAATTGGATATCTCATCGACCCGCATCCGAGGGTGGGTGGCCTCGGGCCATAGCGTGGAGTTTTTATTGCCCCGTCGCGTGCAAGAATACATCCGTGAGCATCGACTTTATGCGGGCTAGGTGACGCCAGTGAGGCTAGGTTATGTGTCACGCAGATGACAGCAGACAGCTAATGCGGTCATAAGCAGGCCTGTCTGATTTGTGTGTCACGAGAATGTAAAATTGCAGGGCCTGTGTTATTCACACTCTAAAAAAGTCTTGAGAAAGTCCAGGAATCTCGGTAATAAAAAAAAGTTGTTTCTCCGAAAGGCTCTGTAATTAATTGATTTTAAAATAAAAATAGCAATTGTACGCTTTTTGAACAATCTAAGCTGAGCCCTGTAAAAATGGTGATTCCGGTCACAATTTGCTTAAATGTCCACATATTTATCCACAGGTTTTGTGGATAAACGGCCGCCGAAAGCGGTGACTTTGCGTTGACATATGACGTATAGGTAACAGCAGGCGGGTCGTGATACTGTCACAGTTATCACTGATCATGTGTCACTATGTAATAGGGCCGTAGCGAAAAACCGCACGACCCCGTGAGAGGAATCACACACAACCTATGATGAACAGCCAACAACTCACTGCACTCGCACAGTCCGCCCTGGACGATCTCAAAGCAAAAGACGTTACCGTGATTGATATTACCGATAAATCGAGCATCGCCGACGCGATGGTGATTGCTACGGGCACATCGGATCGGCACGTCGGTGCATTGGCCAATGAAGTCGTGTTTCAGGCCAAAGCGGCCGGTGAGCAGCCCTTGGGGATTGAAGGCGAAAGCAGCAGCGATTGGGTCTTGGTGGATCTTGGTGATGTCATTGTCCACGTCATGACGCAAAAAGCGCGCGACTTTTATGAGCTGGAAAAGCTCTGGTCGGTAAAGCCCAGCCAACGCGAGGCCGGTATCGCTAACTGATAGGCTGCGTGCGTGAAAATTTATCTGCACGCAGTCGGGCAGCGCATGCCTGCGTGGGTCACTCAGGGCTACGAGGACTACGCCAAACGGCTGAAAGGTGAGTGTACTTTGGTACTCAAAGAGGTCGCTCCCGGCAAGCGTGGTAAAAACGCGCCGCTCGCCCGCGTGATCGAAGACGAAGGAACACGCCTCCTCGATTCTCTGCCCAAAAACCCCTTTGTTGTTGCCCTCGACGTTAAGGGTAAGCCTTGGAGTACGCCCGAACTCGCCGAACACATGCAGCGCTGGATGCAGCAGGGGCAAGATGTCAGCCTCTTGGTGGGTGGCCCCGATGGCCTGTCTCAGGCGTGCGTGCAACGCGCGCAGACGCGATGGTCGCTGTCTGCGTTGACGTTTCCGCACCCGCTTGTGCGGGTGATTCTGGCCGAGCAGTTGTTTCGCGCTTATTCCGTACTCAAAAATCATCCCTACCATCGCGAAGGCTAACCGTGACGGCGAGTGCTGAAAAATGCACGGCTGCATTTCCTGGCATGCTTGGTACAATGCGCTGTCATACTCAATAACAATCAGTCTGCAATGAAGCAAACCTACCTGACCGGTATTACCACAACCGGCACACCCCACCTTGGCAACTATGTTGGTGCCGTTCGACCGGCGATAGAAGCCAGTCGCGATACCGATAACACCAGTTTTTACTTCCTCGCGGATTATCACGCCCTGATCAAATGTCATGATCCGGCGTTGGTGAGTCAGTCGCGACTCGAAATTGCAGCGACGTGGTTGGCGATGGGGCTGGATACTGATCGCGCCTACTTTTATCGTCAGTCAGATATTCCAGAGATTCCTGAACTCACCTGGATTTTGACCTGCATGACGGCCAAGGGGTTGATGAACCGCGCGCATGCCTACAAAGCCGTGGTTCAAGAAAACCTTGACAGCGGTGACAGTGATCCAGACAAGGGCATCACCATGGGCTTGTACGCCTACCCCATCTTGATGGCCGCAGATATCTTGATGTTCAACGCCAGCAAAGTGCCGGTTGGTAAAGACCAAGTCCAGCACTTGGAGATGGCACGAGACATCGCGCAGCGGTTTAACCATCATTATGGTGAATTGTTTGTCTTGCCCGAGGCGGTGATTGAGGATGATGTGGCTGTCTTGTCCGGTCTCGACGGACGCAAAATGAGCAAAAGCTATAACAACACTATCCCCTTGTTTGTGCCCGAGAAAAAGCTGCGCAAACTCATCATGAAAATCAAGACCAACTCCCTTGAGCCCGGCGAACCCAAAGATCCAGAAAACAACACGCTCATGGAAATCTACAGCGCCTATGCCAATGAAGCGCAGGTTGCGGCCATGCGCCAAGCGTATGCCGATGGGATTGCCTGGGGCGAAGCCAAGCAGATTGTGTTTGAACACCTGAATGCGGTGCTGGCCGAGCCGCGCGAACGCTATGACGCGCTCATGGCGCAGCCTGAGAAGATCGAACATGTTTTACAGCAAGGCGCGGCGCGAGCGCGAGAGCACTGCGTGCCCTTTATGGCGCAGATTCGCAAAGCCGTCGGTCTTAGCTGAAACGGAGCGAACCCATGAACCCGGTATTGGTTAACGTTTGGCGAGGCAACGCCATCGAGAATTATCACTGTGGCGCCGCCGCCGTGGTCGATGTGAATGGCCGGGTCGTGTGGTCTATTGGCGATATCCAGCGTCCGGTGTTCCCGCGCTCAGCGATCAAACTGTTACAGGCGATTCCGTTGTTGGACGACGTCGTCAGTCGCCGGTTCGACATCAGTCGGACCGAGATTGCATTGGCGTCGTCGTCACACACGGGCGAAGCCATGCACGTTGAGGCGTTGGATGCGTGGCTGGAAAAGATTGGCCTTACCCGCGACGACTTGGAGTGCGGCGAATCCTACCCAGACTCTGATGCTGAGCGACTGCGCATGATTCGCGAGGGTATCGAGCCTCAACGTGTGTGCCATTGTTGCTCGGGCAACCATGCGGGCTTTCTCACTGCATGTCTTGCGCATAACGACAATACGCAGAACTACCGCTTGTATTCGCACCCCGCACAGCGGCGCTGGTTTGATGTCGTTGGTGAGTTCACCGGTTTGC
>DOIU01000441.1 GCA_003511825.1 Gammaproteobacteria bacterium
TGGCCCCTGCTTCGCCACCGTGCTCAACAAAATCATCATAGGCAATCACTTCAGCACGAATAAAGCCTTTTTCAAAATCGGTATGGATTTTCCCGGCGCCGTTGGGTGCAGTAGCGCCTTTTGACACCGTCCATGCACGCACTTCCTTGACACCTGCGGTAAAGAAGGTTTGCAGATCTAACAAGTCGTATCCTGCGCGGATGACGCGATTGAGTCCGGGCTCTTGTAAACCCATTTCTGCAAGAAACTCGCTTTTCTCATCTTCGTCCAAAACCGCAATCTCAGCCTCAATCGATGCACAGACTGGCACTACAATCGCGTTCTGCGCATCAGCATAGCTGACGAGTGCCTCCAGCATCGGATTATCATCAAAACCCTCTTCATCCACATTCGCGATATACATCGTGGGTTTGGCGGTCAACAAATGGAGCTGCTTCATCCAGGCACTGGCTTTTTCGCCGACATCCAACGTATTGGCACTTTTCCCTTCGCCCAACCAATTAGCCAGTGACTCTAGAAACGTTTTTTCTGCAATAGCGTCTTTATTACCAGACTTGGCGTTTTTCGCCACTCGCTGTACCGCCTTATCCACTGTATCAATGTCGGCGAGCAACAGCTCTGTGTGAATGACTTCCACATCATGCAGTGGATCAACTTTGCCCGAGACATGAATCACGTCGTCATTCTCGAAACACCGGACAACATGGGCGACTGCGTCAGTCTCACGGATATTAGCGAGAAACTTGTTGCCCAGCCCCTCACCTTTTGCTGCGCCTGCGACCAGACCTGCAATGTCAACAAACTCCATTGTTGTTGGTAAAATGCGCTCGGGTGATACGATGCCAGCCAAGGCCCGCAAGCGTGAATCGGGTACGGGCACAATGCCGACATTGGGCTCGATGGTGCAAAACGGGTAGTTCTCAGCAGCGATTTCCGCCTGCGTCAGTGCGTTAAAGAGGGTTGATTTTCCCACGTTGGGCAAGCCAACGATGCCGCATTTAAAGCCCATATCAAATCCGCTGTAGAAAGTTAGGAGATACGTGATTGCACCCGGTGCAATTCAACACTAGCCAGGTTTTCGCGCGTGCAACACTTGCATTGCCTGAGCAAGGTCGCCTGATACCCATCGCTCTGATTCACCCAAGCCAGCATCAATGGCTTCGTCGATCAGGGATTGCTCGGCCTGCGGCGCGCGCTTGAGAACAAAGCCAACCACATCATCTTTGTGACCGGGATGGCCAATGCCAAGCCGAATACGCCAGAAGTCGCGCCCCACCTGCGCAATGGTATCGCGCAAACCGTTATGCCCACCATGACCGCCACTTTGTTTCAGCCGAATCACACCGGGGGGCAGATCTAACTCATCATGCACCACAACAATCTGCTCGGCGCCAATCTTGAAAAAATTTGCAACCGCCTGAATAGCGCGGCCGCTATGGTTCATAAAGGTTGTGGGTTTGAGCAGGTGGACATCATGGCCGGCAATACGCACCTTGGTATAGTCACCAAAAAAACGCTTCTCAGGATGAAAATCGCCGGCGTTTCGTTCGGCCAACGCGTCCAGAAACCAAAAACCCGCGTTATGGCGGGTTTCTGCGTATTTGGGGCCAGGATTACCCAGCCCCACAACCAGTTTACATGCAACCGAAGAAGCACTCATGGCACATATCGGGGACGTTAACCCTCGCCGTCACCGCTGTCTTCGACCGTCTCTTCTTCCTCGGTCTCAGTTGCGGCACGCGTGGCATGTAAAGAGACAATGGCGCGATCATGGTCTTCACCATGAGACAGCGCGATGCTGCGGACATTGTCGGGCAGTGTCACTTCTGACAAATGGATGGAGTTGCCCACGTCAAGCGCTGAGACGTCCACCTCGATAAACTCAGGCAAATCACCTGGCAAGCACGCAACCTCGATTTCAACATCGATTTTGTTGATCGCACCCCCGGCTTTAACGCCTACGCAATTATCTTCTCCAATGAAGTGCAGCGGAACGCGAACGTGAATTTCTTCATCCGATCGCACGCGCTGAAAATCAATATGCATAATGACAGGCTTGTAGGGGTGATGCTGTAAATCCCTCAGGATTGCCTTCTCACGCTTGCCGTCCACATCGAGATTGATGATGGCCGAATAGAACGCATCATCATTCAAATGCTTGTTAACAACACGTTGTTCAACCGTCACAGCAACCGGATCTTCACCGCCACCGTAAATGATTGCAGGAACCAAAGCTTCTCGGCGCAGGCGGCGGCTCGCACCTTTTCCAAACTCGCTGCGGGTTTTAGTTTCCAGGCTTATTGAACTCATTCCAGAACTCCAGAAATAAAAAAAGCCACAAACACCCCCATGGTGTTGCAGCCCAAAGCCGCTCGCGACCAAGCGACCCCGTAAAAACGGCAAAATATACCAACATTGGAAGGAAATAGCCAGCGGACGCGCTGGCGACGCTTCAATCCATATAAATGGAGCTGACTGACTCGTTAACCTGGATGCGGCGAATGGTTTCAGCCAGCATGCCAGCGACCGACAATTGCCTCACCTTGCCCATTTGCTCACAGTCGGGTGTTAATGGAATCGTATCGGTAACGACCAGCTCGTCAATTTCAGAGTTTTTCAGATTACTCAAGGCAGCGCCAGACAACACAGGGTGCGTCGCATAAGCGACGACTTTGTCGGCGCCATGTTGCTTCAGTGCCTCAGCCGCTTTGCACAACGTGCCTGCGGTATCAACCATATCGTCTACGATGATGCACGCCTTACCGCGTACATCACCAATGATATGCATCACTTCCGACTTGTTTGCTTCAGGCCGGCGCTTATCGATAATGGCGAGATCAGAATCATCCAACTGTTTTGCCAATGCACGGGCACGAACCACTCCACCCACATCGGGCGAAACCACGATCAAGTTCGGGTATTTCTGACGCCAGATATCACCCAGCAATAAGGGCGATGCATAGACATTGTCTACCGGGATATCAAAAAAGCCCTGGATTTGATCCGCATGCACATCGACCGTCAGTACGCGGTCGACCCCGGCTACGCTCAGCATGTTTGCAATGAGCTTAGCGGTGATGGGCACGCGTGCGGAACGCACACGCCGATCTTGGCGTGCATAGCCATAATAAGGAATCACCGCCGTGATCCGCCCCACCGACGCTCGACTCAAGGCGTCAGCCATGATGAGCAGCTCCATCAGATTGTTGTCAGTGGGATAACACGTTGACTGCAGGATAAAGGCATCACATCCACGAACGTTCTCGAGGATCTCTACGGTAATCTCACCATCGCTGAAGCGGCCAACGGTCGCTTTTCCGAGAGGAATATGCAGATGTTCTGCGATACGTTCGGCGAGCCGTGGATTGGCGTTACCGGTAAAAATTTTGAGGTTTTTTTCCGTCACAAACATTTCTCGACTGATCTTTGCCAAATGCGCAAATGTCTAATCCGAGACGCTTTTACCAGGCTGGGTCGGGAGTATAAATGGCTGGGCCGGCAGGATTCGAACCTGCGAATGCTGGGATCAAAACCCAGTGCCTTACCGCTTGGCGACGGCCCAACTGAAACTGTTTTCTCGCACCGCCCAGACAGCGGCTGCTGGCTCGAACATCAACGTGTTTATGTTCGACCTCAAGATCCTTTTGCACACACTAGCCTCATCGGCTGAATTTGCAAAAACCGAACCCACGCTATGCAACACCAGCGGGTTACTGACAGGAGCCGTAGTATCCAGCAATTTCAACGCCTTGGCAATATGCTCAAGACGGATGCGGAACTTGGCAAACACCTGCCCACCGAGAAAGTCGCGTATTTTGATGGGAGAACAAAGATGTGTCAATTGCTGAAATAAGAAATTTATCGAGACGGCCAAAAATACGGCCCAAGCGATGAACATTAGCCGCGCTTGCGAGAGCATCTACACATCCACATGGATCAGGATGAGACACCTGGAATGCGCAATCGCTGAGTATCCGCCGGTGCCGAATCCGCGGCTTCGGTCGTCCAGCGCTCAACGGTAAGGCGAATAAGGTAGTCGCTGCCCTCAACCCGAACACGCACCGGTAATTGGTGTCCGTTAACCTCGCGATAGCGCTCGAAGGTCGCGGCCCATTGCGCACCAAAATCGTCTACGTACTGCAATGATCGCAGACGTCCGTAGCTGTCGTAGCTCAGGTCCTCGCCATTGCCTGGCAAGCCCCGCACCCAATACCCCAGACTCTTGAGCGGGATACGCATACCGGTCTCCCAGCGCAATAGCTGCTCCGCGTTTTCACCGTAAAGAGGCTTGTGACCGCTGCGGTACAATGCCGCATCCTGTTGCCCTTGCACCAGCCGCACCGCGCCGAGACCAAAGGCACCAAACAGTCGCACCTCTGTATCGTCTCCCTGCTGCGTCCAGACAAGGCTGGCATTGGCGCCCTCTTCGCCACTGCGCAAGGCAATGCGCCCTTGCAAACGCCAGTCAGTGATGCGTAAGAGCTCGGCTTGGCGCTGTTCCGCCGACAAGCCATCAGTGGGAATCGCATCCGGTGTATCGGGGTTTAGCAACGCACAACCGCTGGCCACTGTGGCCAGGGCAATGACCATCAACAGCCGGTTCACTGAATGTAGCGCTCCATCACACCGCGCAACAGACCGTCGTCTGGGGTCACTTCAAGCCCTTTGTTCCAAATTTCGGTTGCGGACTTTTCATCCCCAGTAACCCACAATACTTCGCCAAGATGGGCGGCTATTTCGGGGTCAAGCAATTTGCCAAAAGCCTTTCTGAGCAACACCAACGCTTCATCATAATTACCCTTGCGGTAATTCAGCCATCCCAAACTGTCAATGATGGCGGGGTCTTCAGGCAGCAGTGCAATCGCCTGCGTCAAGTACTTCTCGGCCTCGTCCAGACGTTTGCCACGATCGACCAAAAAGTAGCCCAAAGCATTCAGGGCATGTGCGTTGTCAGGCTCCAGCTCAATCACCTTACGCAAATCGCGCTCAAACTCTTCGTCCAGATCCAAATGCTCTGCGGTGAGCGCGTGGGCGTATAACAATTCTACATTGTCCGGGAAGCGGGCCAGCCCCTCCTTAAAGACCGCTAGTGACTCTTCATACGCGGCAGCGTCTCGCAGCATACGACCTTCGGCGAGGGTCAGTCGAATATGCACCGAGGGGTCGGTATTGACCATACGCAGGCGTTGCAACCGTTGTTTGCCGACGTCGAGCTGCCCAATGGCGCCATAAATTTGTGCAGCTCGAATTTGCGCATCCAATACGTTGTCACCGTCACTGACCTGCTCATAATGGAAAACGGCTTTTTCGTAATCGTGACGATTGTCCGCGATACGGGCGATATAGTAGTGCGCATCAGACTGGTATTGGCCCAGTTCAATAACGCGCTCAAGATAACGCAGTGCAGCGTCGGTTCGCCGAGACTCAAGCGCCAACAGGCCCAAAGAGAACAATGCATTGGCGTTGTTCGGCGCCAGTTCTGCAATGCCATCAAACTCACGGCTAGCCTCATCATACAACTCTGCCTGCACCAGCATGCGGGCTAAACCTAATCGCATAATGAGATTGTCGGGATACGCTTGCACGCGTGACCGCACATACCCATACGCTTCAGAGGCACGCCCAAGATCCCATAAAATCTGACCTTTCAGGAGGGTTGCATCGCTGGACGACGCGTCCAGTGATAATGAGCGCTCAACGGCGTTGAGCGCGGAGGTCTTGTCACCATTGCCAAGCTGTAGGCGAGCCACCCCGAAATGGGCAACCGCATTGTCGGGATACAGCTGTGCCAATTCATCCGCCACCGCGAGCGAAACGCGGCTATTGGTGTCTTGCAGCAACGTCGACACCGCCGTTTTCATCCCGACGTCAACGCTCTCAGAGTTCAGAATAAGGCCGTTAAACGCCTCTGTGGCACCGGCGACATCCCCCTGGTTTAAATGGATCTGCGCCAGGATCTGGTAAGACTCCAGATCATCGGGCGCCAGTTCGCTCCAACGCGTGGCGGCATCCCTCGCCTGCTTCCAATTGCGGCCAAAGATAGCGAGTTTGGTTGCTCGCTCGGCCACGCGTGCGTCAGAGGTTTTGCGTGAAGCGCTGAGGTAATTGTCAGCGGCAACATCCAGCATGCCGCGCCGCCCCGCAAGCTCAGCGGCCATAATCTCAAACATGAGTTCGCTTTCTGGCAACGACGGAGCCGCAGCCGTCCGGGCTTGTAGCCCCTCGTTGCTGAGCCTATCGTTCACTGAACACGCGGTCAGTCCCGCGAGCAACGCTGAGGCGACGCTCGCGATGAGCAGCTGCCTGCCTCTTATTAATAGATGTTGCGTCATAGATTTTTCCTGCGGTGATCACCGTCGGCCAGCATCGTCTGCGCTATTTGTGGATCCCCGGGTCAGGGAGTCGTGGTTGCCCACATCATAACGTGGCGATCGCGGCTAAGGTGCTGCGCGGCCCACACTGTCAGCGCGCGAGCATTGGCGCGTGCGGAATTGGATCACGTTGTTCGCCCGAGTGTAGCAAAAACAAGCCCGGAAACCAGTCGCTTACCGAAACAAAATGGATTTCAAGTGCTTAGCCGATACGCCCTCGTGCCATTAACAAATATTATCCCCCACATTTGATATGAGTTAGGAGGTTTTGACGCCGATTTTTGCTACAATCCTGGCGCATATGTCGCTTTTAGCTCTGGGCTTGAACCATAAAACTGCCCCGATTGCCATTCGGGAGCAAGCCAGTTTTTCGCAAGAAAACCTGGCAGAGTCACTGCGCGATCTGAAAAACATCAATGGCGTCCACGAAGCGACCATCATCTCCACCTGCAATCGCACCGAGATCTATTGCGGCCTGGAGTCGGTGTCGGCCAACCAAGTGGTCGAGTGGATGCACAAGTATCTCCGCGCCACACCACGGAAGTTCTCTCCTTATTTGTTCACGCACTATGACCAAAATGCAGTGCAGCATTTATTGCGTGTCTGCAGTGGGTTGGATTCCATGGTGCTGGGTGAGCCACAAATTCTCGGGCAAATTAAGCAGGCTTATCAGCTTGCATCCGAGAACGGCGCCGTTGGCAAACAACTGACACAACTGTTCCAGTACGCGTTTAGCGTGGCCAAACAGGTACGCACAGATACCTCCATCGGCAGCAACCCAGTTTCCATCGCGTTTGCGGCGGTGCGTCTCGCCAAACAAATTTTCGGTGACCTGAGTCGACAGACCGCACTGCTGATCGGTGCAGGTGAAACCATCGAGCTGGCCGCGCGCCATCTCTACTCGAGCGATATCGGCTCCATGATTATCGCGAATCGGACCACGCA
Organism: Gammaproteobacteria bacterium; assembly: GCA_003511825.1. Taxonomy (GTDB): domain Bacteria; phylum Pseudomonadota; class Gammaproteobacteria; order Granulosicoccales; family Granulosicoccaceae; genus UBA7957. Next base: position 7,317 of record DOIU01000441.1, read on the forward strand.
ACGCGCCGAGTTACTCGGGCAAGAATATGGGGCACGCGGTATCGCTATTGGCCAGATCCCTGAGGTTTTGGCGGAGGCCGATATTATTATTGCGTCAACCGCGTCGCCGCTGCCAATTCTCGGTAAAGGGGCCGTCGAGCAAGCGCTGAAAGTGCGCAAGCACCAACCCATGTTTATGGTCGACATTGCCGTGCCCCGAGACATAGAATCGCAAGTCGCTCAGCTTGACGACGTCTTTCTCTATACCGTTGACGACTTGCAAAACGTCGTCGATGATGGCCGCAAGTCCCGTCTTGAGGCCGCCACTCAGGCAGAAGAAATCATTCTGGCCCAGGTGGAAGTGTTTATGCGGAAGTTGCGCGCAATGAGTGCCGTAGGCACTATTACCGATTTCCGGCGCAGCGCTGCAGACATTCAACGCACTTTAATGGAGAAAAGTCTGCGGCAACTAGAGCACGGAGAAGACCCAGAAGAAGTCTTGCGCCGCTTTGCACACGGCTTCACCAATAAACTATTGCACGTACCCAGTACTCGCCTACGCGAAGCCGGTGAAGAAGGCCGCATGGACGTCATTGAGTCGGCGCATGTACTGTTTGATCTCGATAAAAAGAATTCATGAAAGCATCCATCAAGGCACGCCTGCAGCAACTGGGCGAGCGCCATGAAGAAATCGCCGCTCTGCTCGGCGAACCTGACATCATCAGCGACCAAAACCGGTTCCGCGACCTCTCCAAGGAATACGCCACACTCGAACCTGTGGTGAAAACGTTTGCCCAATATGATTTGGCGCAGGCTGACTTGATCACCGCTGAGGAAATGGCGCGCGACAATGATCCTGACATGCGCGAGATGGCGCAAGAAGAGATCAGCAGCGCTCAATCCCGAATATCCACCTTCGAAACCGAGTTAAAAACCCTGCTATTACCCCGCGATCCAAGGGATGAGAACAATGTGTTCTTGGAGATTCGCGCCGGCACTGGTGGTGATGAGGCGGCATTGTTTGCGGGCGATTTGCTGCGCATGTACAGCCGCTTTGCAGAGTCGCGCGGCTGGCGTTCTGAACTCATCAGTGAACGGCTGGGCGAACATGGCGGCTATAAAGAAGTGGTGGTGCGTTTGATCGGTGATGGCGTGTTTTCTCAGCTCAAATTTGAGTCTGGCGCGCATCGGGTGCAACGCGTCCCTGAAACCGAATCCCAAGGTCGCGTCCATACATCAGCCGCAACCGTGGCCATATTGCCTGAGGTCTCTGAAGTGCAGACGGTCACCATCAACCCGGCTGACCTGCGCGTCGACACCTATCGCGCTTCCGGCGCAGGCGGTCAGCACGTCAACAAAACCGATTCCGCTATCCGCTTGACCCACATCCCCACAGGCATTGTCGTCGAGTGCCAAGAAGAGCGCTCACAGCACAAAAACCGCGCCCGCGCGCTGTCATTATTACAGGCCCGTCTGCTGAGTGACGAGCTTGACCGCCAACAAGCCGAGCAAACTGAATCACGCCGACTCCAGGTCGGTAGCGGGGACCGCTCTGAACGCATTCGCACGTATAACTTCCCGCAGGGGCGCGTCACGGATCATCGCATCAACCTCACGTTGTATAAACTCGATGAAATCACGGCTGGCGGACTGGAGCAGGTGATCGATCCGCTGCTTGCCGAGCACCAAGCAGACCTACTTGCAGAACTTGGTGATTGAGACGCTGCTGAATAAGGCATCGGCTGAACTTGCCGATGTTGCAGAAAACCCTCGCTTAGAAGCACGGACGTTGCTCGCATTCGCACTGAACAAACCCGTCACGTGGATCATTGCCTGGCCGGATGCCAGTATCGATGCCACTGCGCAAGAGCAGTTTTCAACCCTACTCACACGGCGCCGCCAAGGCGAACCCCTCGCCTATGTGACGGGGCAAAAAGAGTTCTGGTCACTGCCATTGAACGTATCAACAGCCACGCTGATTCCGCGCGCTGACACCGAGTGTCTCGTGGAAACCGCATTGCAACTGATACAGTCTCACCCCATCACCGAGGTTTTGGACTTGGGAACCGGCAGCGGTGCTATTGCTCTAGCGCTCGCAACAGAGGTGCCAGACCTGCATATTACAGCAACAGATATGAGCGAAGCAGCGCTGGCGGTCGCACGCAAGAATGCCTCAAGGCTCAATATCTCCACGGTGAGCTTCTTGCAATCCGACTGGTACAGCGCACTCGATGGTGCAGGTGTCGATTTAATCATCAGCAATCCTCCTTATATCGCGAAAGGCGACGCCCATCTCGATGAAATCGGGTTACAATACGAACCGCAACAGGCACTGATCAGTGGCACCGACGGGCTTGACGACTTGCGAGCCATCATCGGCAATGCCCCCGCATCTTTGCGACCGGGCGGCTTTGTGGCCGTTGAGCACGGCTTTGATCAAGCCGACGCCGTGTGCGAGCTGTTTCAGCGATCGGCTTTTGCGCATCCGCAAACGGTCAGAGATTATTCAGGCAATGCGCGAGTCAGCTTCGCGCAGTATCCGGCTTAAGACTCACAGGAACCCCCATGTCAGACACGACAAGCAGTAAACTGCAAAGCTACGCCGCTATCGATCTTGGCTCAAACAGCTTTCACATGGTGATCGCTCAGCTTGAGGGACAGACATTGCGTATGGTTGATCGCTTGCGCGAGGCTGTTCGACTGGGCTCGGGCCTTGACGACAAAAAACGCCTAGCCCCTGAAACACTGGAACTGGCGATGGCTTGCCTCGGCCAGTTTGAGCAGCGCCTGCGGGGTATCCCTCGCGAGAATATCCGAATTGTAGGAACCAACACCCTGCGGCGCGCCAAAAACACCGGTGAATTTTTCAGCCAAGCGCGCCAGCTGCTCGGCAAAGACATTGAGGTCATCTCAGGCCGCGAGGAAGCACGCTTGATTTACTCAGCCGTTGCGCATAGCCAACCCACACCCGAAACCCGCCGACTCGTGATTGATATAGGCGGCGGCAGTACTGAGCTCATCATCGGCACCGGCTATAAACCCAGCATTATGGAAAGCACCAATATGGGCTGCGTGAGTTTCAGTGAACAGTATTTTCCATCGGGAGAAATCAGTAAGTCAGCCATGCAGTCGGCCATATTACATGCAGAACTCGAATTGCAGCCGATTTTGCGCGCCTATAAAGACGCCGGCTGGGAAGAAGCCATCGGCTGTTCAGGTACCATTAAAGCCACACTCAAAGCACTGCGTGAACAAAAACTCTGCGACGATGTCATCACTCGCCAAGGCTTGAAAGAACTGTGCGATATCATGATTAATGCGGGCAAATTCGAAACACTGAATCTCTCTAGCATTAACACTAACCGCCGCAAAGTGATTGTTGGCGGGATTGCTGTGTTGTACGCCGTGATGCGATCGCTTGAGATTGACGCGCTCAAGGTATCGCAGGTCGCGCTGAGAGAAGGTGTGATTTACGACATGATCGGCAAGGCCGAACATGACGATGCTCAGGAACAAACCATTCAACAACTATTGAGTTACTACCGCGCGGATGAGAAGCAATCTGAACGCGTATCTGCAACTGCCCAAAAGCTGTTCTCTGCCGTCCAAAACGTGTGGAAACTTGACCCTGATCACGACCTCAACACGCTGATTCGCGCTAGCCAACTGCATGAAATTGGCTTATCAGTCGCTCATCACCAATACCACAAGCATGCCGCTTATCTGCTACAGCACTCCGATATGCTTGGTTTTTCGCGAACACAACAAAACGAACTGGCCCTGCTGGTGCGCTATCACCGACGCAAGCTGGACACCAAGCCCTTCACCACACTCGACAGCGACCGCAGCACCACATTGCTCAAATTGCTGGCGCTCCTACGCGTTGCTGTTTTGTTTCATCGGGATCGCTACACGCACGAGATGCCGACTATTACGATGTCGGTCAAGAAGTCTGAGCTACAGATTGCTATCCCACAGGAGTGGATGGAGGATCATCCGCTCACGGCTGTGGAGCTTGTTGAAGAAAAGGCAAAACTGAAGAGCGCCGATATCAAGCTGAAACTCGTCACCTTATGAGCGGCCGCGCTGTAGGCCACCCATAAAGCTTGAGTAATGATGAGCCCGAGGTTTGGTTTCAACCCAGGGTTTCAACACGCATTCGGACCACAGGTTGATGGACTGTCGGCAGCGCTTCTATACGCTGGATTCCCTGATTAACTAACCCTTCTCTCACTTTGCGGGTGAGCAAAATAATGGGCACAACGGTGGACCCGTTAGCCGGCTCTTTTTGTAAAATCGCCTCAATACTGATGCCCAGATCGCCCAGCACACGACTCACGTCCGCCATGACACCCGGCTCATCTACTGCCTCCATCCGCAAGTAGTACGCAGATTCAAACGCATCCGCAGCCACCGGTTCAAGATCCGACAACGCGTCGGCTTGAAACGCCAAATGCGGCACTCGGTTTTCTGGGTCTGCCGTCAGCGTACGCACCACATCAACCACATCCGCGACCACAGCCGATGCCGTCGGCTCTGATCCGGCACCTGGCCCATAATACAATGTCGAACCGACAGCATCCGCATTGACCAACACCGCGTTCATCACGCCGTTGACGTTCGCGATCAGACGTCGTTCCGGAATCAGCGTTGGGTGCACACGCAACTCAACTGCCCCATCGGTCACTTTGGCAATACCCAAGTGCTTTATGCGATAACCCAATTCTTCGGCATAACCCAGGTCCTCCGTTGCGATCGATGAAATCCCTTCAATATGGACGGCATCAAACCGCAAGGGCATACCAAACGCAATAGACGCAAGAATCGTGAGCTTATGCGCGGCGTCAATACCCTCGACATCAAAGGTCGGATCCGCTTCAGCATAACCCAGCGCCTGAGCTTCACGCAGCACATCAGCGAAGTCCCGACCCTTATCGCGCATTTCCGTGAGAATAAAGTTGCCCGTCCCGTTGATGATACCGGCCAACCACTGAATACGATTGGCAGACAACCCCTCGCGGATCGCTTTAATAATTGGCACACCGCCAGCCACAGCCGCCTCAAAAGCAACCATGACACCTTGCTTGCTGGCGGCAGCGAAAATTTCATTCCCATGCAGCGCAATCAACGCTTTATTCGCGGTGACGACATGCTTGCCGTTTTCAATCGCCTGCAGCACCAGTGACCGCGCAGGCTCATCACCTCCCATGAGCTCAATAACAATGGCAATCTCAGGGTCGTTCACAATCGTCTGCGGATCGGTT
>DOIU01000106.1 GCA_003511825.1 Gammaproteobacteria bacterium
TTGTCGCTATAGCTGTTATCACGACCGAATACCGGAAGGACAGCCGGCCACACAGACTTAAGTATATGTCGCTAAGCCCGCAATGCCATACGCCCACTGGATTCGCACCCCTGCGAATAAGCACAGGCCTTTTATGCAAACGTTGAGCACGTTGCGCAACTCAGGTGCCTTGCTGATCGTGCTGTTTGCCTTTGGCGTCATCAGCGCTATCACCGGTATCGCTTCAGCGCGCCACTCAGCCGCAGAATCTGGTGCCCCCACCTTCGCGCTTGCTTATCTGGAAGACCCGTCGGGCGAACTGACGCTGGCAGACATCCTCGCTCGCGAGAATGCCTTTGCCGACACCGCGAGTACATCGCCCAATTTTGGCTTTACCCAATCGGCGTATTGGTTTCATATTCAGGCGGAAAACAGCGATCCCGAGAACCACACTTGGCTTCTGGAAATCGCCTACCCGGTCCTGGATCAAATAACCTTGTATGACGTTGACAGCTCAGGTAACGCTGTCGTCCATAGCAGCGGCGATCACGTCCGTCTCGACGAGCGTGACGTCAGCAGTCGCAACCCGGTGTTTAAAGTCGATATACCCACGGGCGCACCCAAAGACTATTATCTGCGTGTGCACTCAGACAGCTCCATGCAAGTCCCGGTGCGTTTTTGGTCACAAGACTGCTATGCCAGCAATACACAAACCGAATACATGCTACTGGGGCTGTATTTTGGTATCTTGCTCGCCTTGCTGGTGTACAACCTGATGCTGATCATCTGGATTCAAGACGTGGTGTATTTTCACTACGCTGGGTATCTGTTGACGTTCAGCGTGTTTCAGCTCGCCATCACGGGTCTTGCTTTTCAGTATCTCTGGCCTGACTCTGCGTATTTGAACGATCATGCGGTGAGTTTGTTCTTGTGCTTGTCGGCGTTTTTCTCCACGTTTCTGGCGCACTCGCTGTTGCAAATCCCGAAAAATGCGCCCAAGCACCATCGCCCGTTTATGGGGTTGGCATTTTTCTTTTTGCTCATGACGCCTTTCAGTCTGGTGGCAGACTATCAAACCGTGATGAAAACACTCACGTTTGGGGTGTTCATCGGCTCACTGTATTACCTGTACGTCGCCACGCTCACCCTGCGCAGCGGGGTTTCCACCGCGAAGTACTTCTTGATGGCACGCTCGGTTTTTTTAGTCAGTGTCGTGCTCTACAGTCTCACCGCTCAAGGCCTGTTGCCGATTGCCGGGTTCGCTGAATACGCGCTGCAGTTTGGTTCAGCATTGGAAGCCACATTGCTGTCTCTTGCGCTTGCACATCGCTTTAAGGTCATCAAAGACAACTCCGCTAAAATACAAGCCGAAGCCAAGGACACAATGGAACTGCGTGTCAATGAACGCACTCTGGAGCTGAAAACCGTTCTGGAGGAACTCACCGTGGCCAATGCAAGGCTGCAAGGACTGAACAACACGGATCCTATGACGGGTATAAACAATCGCGCATTCTTTGAATCGCATATCGAATACGCCTGGAATAATGCCGCACGCGCCACCGAGTATCTGAGCATCATGATGGTGGATGTTGACCACTTTAAGAGCATCAACGATAACTTCGGCCATTTGATCGGCGATGAAGTCCTGGTTGCCATCGCGCAGAAGATTCGCAAGTCGCTGACACGCACCACTGACCAAGTGGCTCGCTACGGCGGTGAAGAATTCGTCGCCGTGCTCTCATCCACAGACCTCGAAGGCGCACTACAAGTCGCCGAGCGCGTCCGCGCCAACGTCGAGGCGATGGACCCGATGGAGTTTGGGCTCGATAGCGGCGTCACAGTCAGCATCGGCGTTTCAACCCTATCGCCGGCGACAACGCCCCTGAGCCTGCGCGACTTTATCGCCCAGGCGGATACCGCGCTCTACAGCGCCAAACACCAGGGCCGCAACCGCGTGGTCGCCTTTGACCCTGACCCTGACGCCGGCGCAGCACCCTATTGCGTATCCAGCTACGGGATTAACTGACCCTCACAGAAAATTGACAGGGGTCAAGGCATTGTCCGCCCATTTTGCTAGCCTGAATGCTGCACGCAACACTCAGGAGGCCGTGGTATGGCACGCGATGATTCCACCGTTGAGCAGCGTCTGCTCGCGCGCAAAGCGCAGCTCACCGCACGCCTCCACCGCATTGAGAACAACCTCGACAGCCCCAAACCTGCCGACTTCACGGAGCAGGCGACCCTGCGTGAAAATGATGAAGTCCTTGAAGAAATCGGCAGCACCGGATTGGAAGAACTGGGTCAGATAGAGGCGGCACTGCGACGGATCAAAGCCGGCACCTACGGACGGTGCGAGGAATGCGGCGAACCGATTGCGCCAGCCCGACTGGACATCGTCCCCTACACGGCCACCTGCATCGACTGCAGCCGCTAAGGCAACTCACCCATTAGGCGGCGGTCTCTGCCTCAACGAGCTGCTGCAACTTGTTCAGGCCGGCCTCAAAATCGGGCCCGACCATCTTATCCATGCTAACGAACACGCTCATGATTTTGGAGAAGAAGGTGTTGGACCCTGTCATCACCCACGCCACCGTGGTCTGGCAATCCGCCTCTTCCAGCAAGAACTCAACGATGTTGTGCGCCTCAAACGGCTTCAGGAAGTCGAGCTTGATCTCCACCCGCTCATTCGGTTCGGCGGCGATGATCTCCATGCGCCCTTTGCCCACGTTTTTGTCGCCATCCCAGGCGAACACGGCGCCGACGCCCGACTCCGTGCCACTGTGGCTCGCCGTCATGTTTGGGTCTTTTTCTTCCCAGGGTGACCAGCGACGAAAGGCCTGCAAATCATTAAGATACGCGTAAATGGCCTCGGCAGGCGCCTGGATGCGCTTGCGACGCTCCACCCGAAAGACGTCTGGCTTGCCCATCGCCAGCCCCAAGAGCACCGCAATCAAACCTAACAGCGCAATAGCAATGTTTGTCATCATATCGTCGGCCACTCCCGATGGAAAAAAACATCAATTCTCAAGGTGATTGGCTAAACCCTCTAGCGCCATAAGGTACCCATAAACACCAAAGCCAGCAATCACACCCAGCGCCACCTTTGATACGTAAGACACCTGCCGAAACGCCTCACGTTTATGGACATTGGAGATATGGACTTCCGCCACCGGCAAATCGATGCCCGCAATCGCGTCCATAATGGCGATGGACGTGTGTGTGTAAGCCCCTGGATTAATCACGATGCCCACACAGGTGTCGCGTGCTTCCTGCAGCCAATCCACCAACTCACCCTCGTGATTGGATTGGCGAAAGATCAGGTCATAACCGAGATCCGCCGCTTTTTGCACGCACTGCTGCTCAACATCCGAAAGCGTTGTACTGCCGTAGATCTGCGGTTCACGGGTCCCCAGTAAATTGAGATTGGGGCCATTCAGAACCAGGATCGTCTTGGACATAAAAGCTCTCCTTTGAGCAAGTGATAGCGTGGATGCAGCAGCGCCACGATGGCAGCTGGGTGTCAGTCAGTATACGCGCGAGAACGCTGATAAAGCGACACACCGCGAGTGGTCAATACTGCGGATCATCAAAGCACACCAGCGGGCGACGGGAGATCAGCACTTCTTTTTCGCGCGCATTCGGCGCAACCACCATGCAGCTGTCCGCCTCCGTGGGCGTAATGCGCAAGACGTCACCGGGCGCCACCTGTACCGTCACCACGCCACCCTCACCCATGTCCAGAGAATCGCCACCGTGCAAGATGGTACCCGCCTCAATGTGCCGACCCTGCTGGTCAACCACTGTAGTCACCAGGCGATACCGGGGTACGGTGTGTGTCTCAATGCGCTCGACATTGCCCGGCCACAAGGCGAACTCGTATTCCCGCCGATCAAAGCCGTTGTACTCGGTGGACTGCGGCACCAGCTTGAGCGAGTACGCCTTGAACGGCTTTAAACTCACAAAGTGGCGACTGCCCACGCGCCCGGAGCGCACCCGCTTGCCGTTGGCAAACACATCAAAGCGCGCGCCCTCGGGCTCGCCGGCAACATCGATGATGGCGCCGGTCCCGGTATACGTCATGCCACCTGCAACCAGACCACGCTCATCCAAGCCGATCTGTGCGCCGAGCGACGCCACCGAACGATGCAGATTGTCGCCGCTATCGCGATCAGTCCATTCGGTTGCCGCCGTGGTATAGAAGTGGCGATTCTGGAAACCCAGCTTGCCGCCAAACTGACTCAAGTCCTGGTTGTCGGAGACAAAGACGCTGTTTTCCCAGTAAGAATCCGAGGAGAGATCACCCGATTTGTACTTGGCGGTGACGCCGGAGTTATAGCTGTGCTCACCGCTGTCATCCAGACCGGCATAGCTGTGCGCCTTGCTCGACCACTGACCACGCCCAAAGGCCACCTGCAGTTTAAAAACCAGCTTCTCTTCGATGTCATCGCGCTGATAGCGACTCTCCAAGGTGCCTTTAAAACCGCCCCGCTCAAACAAGGTATTGCGCACATAGGCCGCGAGCTGGTTGCTTTCTTTGTTCACCGCGTCTTCGGTCTGATTGCGGTAGCTGGAGTTGAGCCCGTACTCAACACCGTCGGACTTCACCACCACCGCCGCCGATACCTGGGTAAAACGTGTCGAAAGCAGGTCACTCAGGGCCGAAGAATCCAAGGCCTCAAACACGATGCCGCTGTTGTAGTGGTCAGCCGATAAGCTGGCATTGGCGAAGGCGTTTTTGTAGCCGAGCGAAAGCCCCATGCCGTAGGTGTCACTCTCGCCCGCCAGGGCGCGCACTTTCCACAGCATATACCGGCTGAACCGAATCAGCTCCGCCTGGAACAAAGCATCATCGCGCAGCTGCAAAAACCCCAGATTCCAGGCCATCCGGCCGTTGAGGCGCTGGCCGTAGTCCGCACCGAATACCGCCTCGTTTTCGCGTTTGGGGTAGCGTTCACTGTTCGCTTCATCAACCGGTGAACCGAGCATGAATCCGTAACTGCCCTGCCCCGATGGGGGCAATAACTTACTGCGCGTAAACAAACGCTTCTCAACCCGGTCACCGGCGACCGGGTCATTGATGCGGATCTCCACCTCATAGGTACCCTCAGGCAGCATGCTGGTGTCCAGCGAATGGTTGCCGGCTTCGTAGCTGCCGCCGGAGTAGACCCGATCACCCACGGCCAGCTGCACGATGGATCGCTGCGGCAGGAAGACTTCCAGTTCACTGCCAATCAAGCTGGCCACGTCGCGCCGCGACTTCAGCGAACTGTGCCAGCGCACGCCCATGACATCGAGGTTGGCCAGATAACCGGCGGGCGAATAGGTAAAGGTCCCGGCCTGGAGTTCATGATCAGGAAAGTAATGCGTCAGTGAGAGAGTACGCAGATACGGTTCTTCGGTATCGGAGTTATAGTCGCCATCCATGGACAAATTGCCGTGCCCATAACTGAAAATCCCGCGCGCCGTGGCATACAGCGATGTGTCCTCCTCGTCCAGTCGTGTCGCAACGAGGTTGGTTGACATCACAGAGGTCTTCTGGCGTCGCGCCTGTGGCAGGTATTTGTTCCTGAATCGGGCTTTGTAGGTCAGAAACTCGGGCGCCAGAAACAGATCCACCCGCAGACGATTTTCATCAAAAATCACCGCGGCCGTGTCGGTATCCACCCAACCGCAGTCGTGCTTTTCGCGCCAAGGCGTGCACACCAACTCCGCGTTCACGGCCAAAGGCTGCTGCAGATAGGTCGCGACGCGCTCGTACTGGCGGATGCCGGTCAGGCCATCCAAGACCAATTCGGGGGATTCGAAGGTCAAGCTCTTCGCATCATGCGTGATGCGCGTCGTCGTGATCACGCGCCCCAGCAGGTAGACATCCACCAGCGGACTGAAGCTGCGCGCGGGTTCGGGCTTGGGGGGCGAGGTCGCTGCGAGCGCCGCCTCGCTGGACGTACTTTGGCGGGCGTTCGCATCCGCGCTCAGGCTCTCTTGCTGCTCAATCTCGCTGAGAATGGCCTCCTCAAGCAGCAATTCTTCATCACAGTGTGTGACAACACCCTGGGCGTCCAGGCAGGAGCGCTCGACGACTTCCCACTGATCCACCTCGTGTGCCATCGCCAACTCGTCGGCAGCCACGCCCCTCGCGCCCGACAAGACGGCCACGCACAAGCAAGCTGCCAGTGCCCATCGTGGGCCACTCGGCTTCCATTTCGCGTGACACGCACACGCTGGCTTCAACACGGCAAGCATAGTCGCTGCTTACACACCACCTCGCAATGACCCGCGACCACAGCGTGGGCGCGACTGCTCGGGGGTGCCGGTGAAACGGCTGTCAATGATCAAACAAGGTCCTCACTGGTACAGAGCAATAGCACGGCAAGCCGACCTGACTGACACATCTGGCGTCTTTACCGCGCTCTGGCAATTGTAGTCGAGAATGTGAACCCGTACTCAGTCCAGCCGATGAATTTCGATGGTCAGAGAGCTACGCGCGCGCCTGACGAATGCTGGCAAAGTCATTTAAGGCACGCTCACGGGTGGGCGCCAAGTCGACAATCGGCTCCGGGTAGGTCTGCCCCAAGGTCACGCCCGCGGCCGCCAAAACGGTTGATTTCGCTTGAAATGGTGCGTGCAGCGCCTTGTTCGGCAGCTGTTTGAGTTCGGGTACGTAACGGCGAATGTACGCCCCATCGGGATCAAATTTCTGGCTTTGAGTCAGCGGATTAAAAATCCGAAAGTACGGCGCAGCATCCAGACCGCAGCCGGCAACCCACTGCCAATTGGCGCAGTTGCTGGCGAGATCGGCATCCAGCAAGCACTCACGGAACCAGCGCTCGCCTTCACGCCAATCGATCAATAGATTTTTGACCAAAAACGACGCGACCACCATGCGCACGCGGTTGTGCATAAAGCCGGTTTGCCAGAGCTCGCGCATACCCGCATCAATGAGCGGATAACCGGTTTGGCCGCGCTGCCACGCCTTCAGATGCTGGGGATGCGCCTGCCACGGGAAGCGATCAAACGCGTCGCGCAGATTGCGCGTCTGCATATGCGGAAAGTGATACAACTGGTACACCGAAAACTCGCGCCACGCCAATTCACGAAAGAACGCCTGCACCTCCTCACCCGCACGTTTGTTCACGGGATGCTTGCGTGACGTCGCCACAATCTGCTGCGGCGAAATCTCGCCAAAGTGCAAATGCATCGATAAGCGCGACACGGCATCAACGGCCGGGAAATCGCGGCCCTCGCGGTAGTTTGCCACGCCTTGGTCCAGGAAGCGTTGCAAAGCCGCCTGCGCGCCCTGCTCCCCTGGCTGCCACTGCGGCGCGAGCTTGTGGTACCAGGCAACACCGGGCAACAAGCCCAGGGCCTCGATCTCCCCTCGGGATACGCCAGCGTCGGTCACCGGCTTTATCGGCGTGCTGGCCGGGATCGCTGGCGCGCTGATACTCGTGTACCCACGTTTGTAATACGCGGTAAAGACTTTGTACGGCAAGCCATCCGGCTTGAGTAGCTCCCAAGGCTCGAACAAGACCGCCGCCTTGTGCGAGGTCACCTGCACGCCACGCGCCTTGAGCTGCTGCTTAATCGCGGTATCGCGCGCAATCGCCTCAGGCTCATAACAGCGATTCCAGCACACGACCGAGGCGCCCGTGTCGGTCACCAACGCGTCGAGCACCTCTGCGGCATCCCCATGGCGCACGACGAGGCGCCCACCCAAGGTCTTATTTAAAGCGGCGAGCGACCGCGACAGCCACCAGGCGCTGGCACTGCCGGGACTCGCGGTCGACGCTATCACCGCATCGTAAATAAACACAGGCAGTACCGCGCCCGCGCGCACTGCCGCCTGCAAGGCCGGATTGTCCGACACACGCAGATCCTGGCGAAACCACATGATCGCGGTAACCTGAGCCATAAACAATCGCCTTTGTTGTGAGACTAGCGGATAGTAGCACTGTCTTAGCGAGCACAGGAGCGATACGTCAATACAAGTGCGACAGCCTTATCCCGGCGTAGCTTACTCCAATTGCTAATAGTGCCTACGGGCACCTGCGACTAGAATGCCTCACCCAATACAGCAGTTTCGCAGGTAGTATGCGCTACTGATGACCCGAGATCACATCGCCAAAGACCCGGTAACACAGCGCCTGGAACGCGCAAAACAGTGGCATCGCGCAGGCAAAATCGCACAGGCCGACGCCATTTATCGTGAGATACTGGCGGCACAGCCCACACATATCGAAGCCTTGCGGCTGCACGGTGTGGTGTGCCTGGACACAGACCGTTGGGAGGAAGCAGAACAGCTGCTCACCCATGCCCAGTCACTCGCCCCTGATAACGCCGCCGTATTGAATAATCTGGGTAGCCTTCACCACAAGCGGGGCGACTATGCACAAGCTGAAGCGCATTTCCGCGACGCCTTGGCGCAAGACCCACGCTTTTACCAGGCAACCAATAACCTCGGCAATGCGCTGCAACGGCAAGGCAAGTTCGCCGACGCGATTGCCGCCTACGAACAGGCACTCGCCACCCAGCCCGATTTAGCCGCGCCCTGGAATAACCTTGGTAATCTGCAGCAGCAGCTTGGATGCAACGACACGGCCATCCGACTGTTCCAGCGCGCCATTGCACTGGCACCTGAGGTGCCCGAACACTGGAACAATCTCGGCATCGCTTACGCCGATAACGGCCAGGCGGACCTCGCACTCGCCGCCTACGAAAAAGCGCTCGCCTTAGACCCGCAGTACTCACAAGCACTGAATAACACGGGCAACCTGCTGCTCACCATGAACCGCTACCGAGAGGCGCGCGCCAGCTTTGAGGCGGCCACACAGTCCAACCAACACATTCCAGAAGCTTGGAACGGCGTCGGCTATGCCGAAAAACTGCTCGGCCGACTGCAGCCCGCCGTTCGACATTTTCAACGCGCCATCGACCTCAATCACGCCTACGCCGAAGCCTGGAACAATCTCGGCCTCACCTACGCCGATCAGGGGCAATTGGATAAAGCCTTGGACGCGTTCCGGGCCGCGCTCAAAATCAAGCCACACTACGCCCAGTGCCACAGCAACTTGCTGCTGTTCTTAAACTACCACGCCGACCTGCACGCACGAACCTTGTGCGACGCGCATATGAATTGGGCCGCGACGCAAGAACGCCATGCGCAAACCACTCCACCGCCGACACCCGCGCACGATGTGCCACAGCGTATCGGTTTTGTGTCTGCAGACTTATGCCGCCACCCGATCGGGTATTTTCTGTTACCACTGTTGCGCCACCTGCCTCGGGATCGTGTGGAGGTCATCTGTTATTACAACAACGCGCGCGAGGACGATCTGACGCAAGCGATCAAACAACACTGTGCACATTGGCGCACGATATACCATCAGCCCGACCCGCAAGTGTTTGATCGCATACGCGAGGACCGCATAGATGTCTTATTCGATCTCTCCGGACACACCAGCCACAATCGCTTAAAGCTGTTCTCGATGCGCCCCGCGCCTGTGCAGATCAGTTGGCTGGGCTACCCGCACACCACCGGCATGGATGCGATGGATTATGTCTTGTCTGACCCCATCTGCCTGCCCGACTTTACCCATTGGCAATTCGCTGAGCAGGTTGCGTTGCTGCCACACTCCCGCTGTTGCTATGAGGCGCCGGCCTACGCACCCGAGGTGCACGCACTGCCTGCACAGACACACCCTGGAGTGACCTTTGCGAGCTTTAATAACCCGGTAAAACTCAACGACAACACCTTCGCGCTCTGGAGTGAGATCCTGCGTCGCTGCGATAACTCGCGCTTAATGCTGAGCTGGAAAACCCTGAACGACCCATCCGTGCGGGATTGGATCATCTCCTCGTTCGCCGCCCATGGCATCGATGAAGAACGCTTGGAACTGCTCGGCGGTACTCGCCGCCATCAACAAGTCTTTGCCGATTACCAGCGCGTCGACATCGCGCTGGACACCACGCCTTTCTCAGGCGGGCTGACGAGCTGCGAAGCCCTGTGGATGGGCGTGCCTATTGTGACGCTGGCCGGTAAACGTCCGGCCTCCCGCCAAACTGCAGGCCTGTTAGTGCATGTTGGGCTGGAAGACTTAGTCTGCTTTACGCCCCAGTCGTACGCGGATCGCGCTGTGGAACTTGCACACGCGGTGACACGCCTGGAATATTTGCGTCGCCATCTACGCGCGCGTATGACGCGTTCCTGCCTGTGTGACGGTCAGGCATTCGCCGCTGATTTTATGCAATTGCTCTCGCGCCTACTTGCGGAACACGCCGACAAAGGCACGACCGAAACACAACCCTGTTAAGCTGCAAGCGAACACGCCATCGGCGACACCCTCAGAAACCCCATAAATGTTAAATGTCAACCCCAGGATATTGCAGTGCAGTAATGGCGTTTTGCGACCAATACAAGAGAATGCGTACTCAGGATGTCGCCCAGACAACCCCCTTCGTCAGGCGGCAGTGCATTCCTTTATACCTAACTCGGATGGTCAAACTGACATGAAAAAGCTAAGTATTGTTGCAATGAGTCTGGTGGCAGTGTTGTCACTGGCCGCGTGTGAAAAGGCAGCTGAAGAAACGAAAAACGCTGCAGACGCCGCCAAAGGCGCGGTAGACTCCGCCAAAGAGGCTGCGGGTAAGGCCGTCGACGCCACCAAAGAAGCTGCTGGCAACGCGGTAGACGCCACCAAGGAAGCCGCCGGCAAAGCCGTTGACGCGACTAAAGAAGCTGCCGGTAACGCCATGGACA
>DOIU01000021.1 GCA_003511825.1 Gammaproteobacteria bacterium
AGCGCCAACTGGCCTGAGGTGAAGCTCGTGTACTTCCCGCTGGTGCCCACAGAAACACTGCAAGCCTGGAAAGGACAGCGATTCGCCGCGATATCGGCCAACCCGCTGTTCAAGGCGCTCAATGGCGCCGCACCCAAAGCGACACTCTACAGCGGCGGCAGTGTGATTCACCCGGCCGTGGATCTGGCCGTACGCCTCGGCTGCGAGCAGGTCATCCTCGCCGGCACGGATTTCGGCTACCCTGGCAACCGCACCCACGCCGCCTGGCAGGATGGCGAGCTCGGGCCCAGCGTGGCCAAGGCCACCGCCCGGACGCTTAACGGCCATGGCGAGCGCATCCCCTCTGACACCAACTTCAACAACTACCGCGTGGAACTGGAGCGTTACATCGCGTCGCGACCCAGTATCCGCTTTTATAACAGCAGCCTGGACGGCGCGCGGATTCGCGGGACAACACTGCACCCAGAGTTTACGACATGAACAAGGAATCATTGATACGCCAAGCCGCAACCCTCGCCAGCCAATTCCGCGAGGCCAAACACGTGGCTGCGGTTCAGCAGCTACCGGAACTGCTCGAAAAGGTCATGCAACACCGCGCCGCCGACCCAGCCTCCCTGCCCGACCTGATCGCCGCGTTGCTGGCCTGCCAAGAACGACGCGACTGGACCGGCATGGCCGACTACCTCAGTTACGAGCTGCCAACGGTCCTTGGCAGCACGCCACAGGCGTTGGCGGCCTAGGGTTTGCGCTGGCTGATCCGCCTTGCCGCCACCCTCCCGGTATTGCGACTGTTTATGATTGTTGACGCATGCCCACCAATCGCGACTGGTATACTCGGGAGCAACACACTCACCACGTATTGACGAGTTATGTTCGCGAGAGTACTCCTGCTGCTCCTGGCCGGCCTTTCAACGGCGCAGGCGCATACCATCACGATTACGCTGGAAGATGTCGACAGCGCCCTGACACAGGCCGCCTCAGAGGGCGATGTCGTCGAGCAGTTGCTGCTGGACAAGATTGATGAAGAACTCCAGCATCTGGAACTCTCCTGGCAGGACGGACAGCTGGTCTATCCGCTGGACATTCCTGATCAGGAACTCGATGGTGGCTGCGGGTATTCCGCAGATCTGAGAAGGTTTGAAGGCGAGCTGCGCGCAGACCGTTCATCCGCCTTCGGC
This sequence comes from Gammaproteobacteria bacterium, assembly GCA_003511825.1. GTDB lineage: Bacteria > Pseudomonadota > Gammaproteobacteria > Granulosicoccales > Granulosicoccaceae > UBA7957. The sequence goes on from DOIU01000021.1 coordinate 1,179, forward strand.
CTCACCTTCACGTCGCTGAAAGCACCTCTCTCCTTGGATACCGGGCTGTTGATCTCTCTGGATGCCAATGCCCGCATTGATCAAACCTATGGCGTCAAGGTGTTCGGCGACTGCCGCCATTACGCAACCGATGACGTCAGACTGAGCATCACGGGGCAGCTTGAAGCCGCTATCGGGATTACCGTTAACCCTCAACTCAGCCTGAACAATGGGATGCTGCAGCTCGCCCCTATCATTTCAGCCAACGCTACACTGAACAGCTTCACCTACACGCTTGACGTGCGCGGTTCACCCCTTGATGGGCAGCTTGAAGACCGCCTGCGAGACGCCATTGATGACGCCTTCAATGATAGCCGTGTCACACAGCTCGGCGAAGCGCTGGCAGCCAATCTGCAGCGTCAACTCGCTGAAGCACTGGGCGGCGACAGCATCATCCTCGCCCTGCCGGCGCTTGACGCCACTCGCCAGCAACAGCTGCTGAGCCTGCTCGATATCCCGCTGTTTTCAGAGCTGGGTGAAGTCCTGGTGAGGAATCACCTACCGGAGTTGTTTTACATCATTCTCAGCGGCGACAGTGCCATCGCGACCTCATTTTTATCTGACGTCGCCGTCTGTGAACTGCTCGCCAGCCAACTGCAGGCACTGCCGAGGCATCCGCTTTATACGCGAGATGACCAGAGCTGCATTGTTGCTGAGATCCCATCACCAGCCGCCACGTTATATACCGATAAGCAGTGCGCCGACCCCGTGAATGTTCGCGAGCCGTCAGTCGCTGACTTCTGCGAAGAAATACTTGATACCGAACGACTCGGCCACCCAACGCTGCCGGTTCACACCACCAACACCTGGGAACCCGCACGCGGCGCGACACTGGATATCGGCATCTTGGCGCTAAAAGGTCCTAAGCAGCCCTTTATGCAGCGCACCGCCTACCGCCAGATTGACACAGCCAATGGCACGTGCACGCTAGAGATGCGGGTATTCAAGGCCGATATTGCCGCACGCAATCTGAAGCCACTGCTCTGGCTGCACGGTGGCAGCTGGACGTATCGCCGCGACGGCATGCTGGGGCTGGAGGCTCAGGTATCCCACTACACCGATCGCGGATTTGTGGTGTTTGAGCCCGTGTACCGGCTGACCGGGCAACACGAAGGTACAGCGGCCTGCCAGCAAGCGACCGGCGCCGACATCATCAGCGATGCCGAGGCCGCATTGGACTGGGTAATCGACAACGCCCCGCGCTACGGCGCAGACAGCCTACCCGCCGTGGCTGGCCAGTCCGCCGGCGCGCATCTTGCCGGCTGGCTGGGAGTCCACCGCGCTGCGGACGTTGCAAAAGCGTTGCTGTTCTACCCGCCAACCGATTTCGCTCACTTTATCGGACGCTACCAACGTGGGCGTATAGACGTGCGTTCTCAGGGCTTACGCGCACTGTCGCGGTTCGTTGGCCAGCCTCTGGAGGATCTGCAGACAGACGATCCTTTCGTCGTGCAGAACAGCTTCCCCAGCCTGATCGCGCAGAACCCAGGCACCTACCCACCGTTTTTTATCGTCCATGGCAGCGGCGACTCCATTGTCCCCGTTGACCAATCCACACGCCTGTGCGCCAGCTTCAGCGGCAATCCTGACAATGCAACCCAAGAACCAACGTTTACCGACGCACACTACGTCGAATCCTGTGGGACAAACGGCGAACTACACCTGATCGACGATGCCGAACACGCGCTGGATATCTGCCTGTTCGACGTATGGTGTGCAGCCGGTGACGACCAGGCTCAGCAAGCCGCACAACGGGCTGTGGATTGGGTGTCGCGATAAGGTCATTGCTTGATGGGGATTGCTTGGGTGTGCTGAACGTCGCTGCAGTTTTTTGCTATTGATGCAGCGGATAGCCCCTTATACAGATATCTTGTCAGCCGAACGGGTCTCGTTGTGCCAGTCCACTAAGAGCTTTTAATCTCCATTTGTTGTAGTAAACTTCGAATACTGTTTGAGAAAGCACGATGGTAGCCGGCGATTGAAAACGTTATGCAAGGTCACAGCCGATGAACAAGGATTTTTTTTAAGCACCAAGCCGAAAGCTATGAGCGAGACACTCATAGAGTCGCTAATGTGGAGAATATTGCCAACGCAATACTCAATCACATCCATTTTGAACCGGATATGCACATTATGGACTTCGGGTCTGGCACCGGCTTGCTCCTCGAAAAAATTGCACCTGCAGTTGGCCGCATTTCGGCGGTTGATATCTCCACATCCATGAATGAACAACTCGACAAAAAACGACCGAGTTTAGATTGTGAGCTTGAGATCATTGAACTGGATTTATCCCAAGCGAATTTGGACAAAAAATTTGATGGCATCATCTCCTCAATGACGATGCATCACATTAAAGACATCAAAGCCATGTTGACTAAGTTCCACGCCATGCTCAACAGCGGCGGGTTCATCGCCATAGCCGACCTAGAAACGGAAGATGGGAGTTTTCATACCGAGGATACCGGGGTATTCCATTTTGGCTTCAGCCGCGAAGCACTCCTCGATCTCGCGAAAGGCGCTGGATTTAGCAATGTTGAAGTGACACCTGCAAGCACGGTTCACAAACCACAAGGCGATTACCCCGTTTTGTTGCTGACTGGCACGGCATAGTGCTGCATGAAAGGCCAAAACACATAAATGACGAACTGATCGACAATAAGCTTGGATCAAGTAGGCGCGCGCCTAAGTTCGTACAGATAGGATGAACTCGGGCAACATGGGTGTTGCCCCCCAACCTCACTCCACGTTCTGCACTTGCTCCCGCATCTGCTCTATCAACACTTTTAAGTCCACAGACAACCCGGTGGTGTCAGTATCCGATGATTTGGAGCCAAGGGTGTTGGCTTCGCGGTTAAATTCCTGGATTAAGAAGTCGAGTCTGCGGCCTACGGGTTCGCGTCGCTTGAGGACATTTTGCAGCTCTGACACGTGGGCGTTGAGTCGATCAAGTTCTTCGTCTACGTCGAGTTTTTGCAGGGCGAAGACAAGTTCTTGTTCTAGGCGGGTGGGATCAACTTGGACATCGATCTCGGCGAGTTTGCTCATCCATTTATCGCGCAGGCGTTGGACGACTTTGGGGCGGAGTTCGCGCACTTTTTCGACGATGGTGGTGATTTCTTCGCAGCGGGAGAGCAGCATGCCGGCGATTTTTTCGCCTTCGCGCTCGCGGCTGGCGATGTAGTCGTCCAGGGTTTCGCCGAGCAGTGCCATAGCCGCTTGTTGCACGGGCTTGTAGTCGATTTCGTCTTGCCCTACGACGCCTGGCCAGCGCAGTACGTCCATGGGGTCAACGAGTGCGTGGTTGCGCATGTCTGATTCGACGATGTCGCGGCAGGCTTTGATGACTTGCTGGGCGAGATCGTGGCGGATGTGCAGTTCTGTGGCGCCGGTTTCGGGTGCGCGCAAACGGATCGAGACTTCCAGCTTGCCACGCTTGAGGCGTTTGGTGATGAGTTCGCGCACGTCGGGCTCTATCACGCGCAGTTCTTCTGGCATGCGCGGTGATACGTCCAGGTAGCGGTGGTTCACTGAGCGAATTTCGCACGTCAGTACACCCCACTCTCCTGTGGATTCCTTGAGGCCGTAGGCGGTCATACTTCTGAGCATGCGATTCTCCCAGTCGATAGTCAGGTTCAGAGCCGTAAATAGTACCACGCGTGTGGGGTTTAGCGTCTATAATGTTCGGCTCTCTTGCTATTAGATCCAATTGATAAAGGAAGCCTTTATGCGACCCAGTGGCCGAGCGAACGATGAACTTCGCACCGTGCGTTTTACCCGACATTTTACCCGACACGCCGAGGGCTCTGTGCTGGTTGAGTTTGGTCATACGCGGGTGTTGTGCACCGCGAGTGTGGAAGAGCGCGTCCCGCCCTGGCTGAAGGGCAAGGGTTCTGGCTGGGTGACGGCGGAGTACGGCATGCTGCCGCGATCAACCGGCAGTCGCATGCGCCGCGAGGCCAGTGCCGGCAAGCAGAGCGGGCGCACTCAGGAGATACAGCGTTTAATCGGTCGGTCGTTGCGTGCAGCGGTTGATCTTGAAGCGCTGGGTGAGCGCGTGATTACGCTGGACTGCGATGTGCTGCAGGCCGACGGCGGCACGCGCACCGCGTCAATTTGTGGCGCGTACGTGGCGCTGTGCGATGCCGTGGAGCGCCTGGTCAAGAGCCGCACGCTGTCGAAAAACCCGATCTTCGGTCACGTTGCGGCAGTGTCTGTGGGCATCTATGAAGGTGCGGCGGTGCTTGATCTGGACTACGACGAAGACTCCAACGCAGAGACGGATCTGAATCTGGTCATGAACGAGGCAGGCGGCTTTATTGAGATTCAAGGCACGGCGGAAGGCAACCCTTTCCTCGAATCGGAGCTGCATACCATGCTGGCCTTGGGCCGCAAAGGGGTGGCCGAGATTGTGGGCGCGCAACGTCGCGCACTCGCTGACTAACGAGCAAACACACCATGACGCGCATCGTCCTCGCCACCGGTAACGCCGGCAAAGTTCGGGAGTTATCGAGTTTGCTCAGCGATATTGACATCGTTGCGCAATCCAGCCTGGGTGTGACCGAGGCGGAAGAAACCGGCCTGACGTTTGTTGAGAACGCGATCCTTAAGGCACGAAATGCCAGCCAACAGACCGGCCTGCCCGCGATCGCGGATGACTCCGGCCTTGCAGTAGACGCACTGCAAGGGGCGCCAGGGATTTATTCTGCGCGTTATGCTGAAAAAGCCAAGCGTGGCAGCGGCGACCAAGCCAATAACGCCTGGCTACTCGAGCAACTGAAGGACGTACCCGATGAATCACGTGGGGCGCAATTCATCTGTGTGATTGTGTATTTGGCGCATGCTGAAGATCCCATACCCGTGATTGCACAGGGGCTCTGGCGTGGCCGCATTCTGCATCAACCCGTCGGTGAGAATGGCTTTGGTTATGATCCGTTATTCTGGGTGCCGGAGCAACACTGCAGCTCTGCCCAGCTCGACAGCGCGCAGAAAAACCGTATCAGCCATCGTGCCTTGGCACTGCATCAGTTATTGCCGCATCTTGCGTCTCTCTCAAAATCCAGTTAATAGAAAGCACGACCACGCCTGAATTACTAACCACTCAAAACACCCCCAACGCGGCTCGTAAAATCCGCTGACACCCCCAACCAACGACCCTCAGCCCGCCAAATTGACAGTTGTCAGCGGCGGCTTCGACGTGTTAAACCAGTCCCTTTGCGAATCGGCAGGGGAGTTTCCTACCTTGGATATTAAACAATTGCGGTTTCTGGATGCGCTCGCGCAAGAGAAGCATTTCAGTCGTGCAGCCACCGCCTGCTTCGTCTCCCAGCCGACCCTTTCTCTGCGCATACGCCAGCTTGAAGATGAACTCGGCGTGCCGTTGATTTATCGCGGCAACCGCTTTGAAGGCCTAACGCCGGAAGGCGAACGGGTGCTGGCCTGGGCCCGACGCGTGCTCGCCAACTACGAAGGGCTGTATCAGGATATCTCGCTGATTAAAGGCAAGTTGCACGGCACGCTGCGGTTGGGCGTGATTCCTTCAGCACTGCCGTATGTGGCGCAGCTCACTAGCCCTTACCTGGAACAGCACAAAAACGTCTCCATCATCAGCCTGTCTCACAGTGCATCGGAGATTAATCAACAGATTGAAGAGTTTTCGATCGATATTGGCCTGACCTACCTGTCGATGATTCGGGAGGAGAACACGTCGCAGCTGGAGCTCTACCAAGAGTCTTACATCGCACTCGTCCCGGAAGGGCGTTTCTTTGCGGATCGTGACACGACTACGTGGCGCGAGGCGGCGAGTCTGCCCCTTTGCTTGCTATCGCGTGGCATGCACAACCGCTGGATCATCGAAGACGCGTTCGCGCAGGCAGGGTGTACGGTGGAGCCGCAGGTGCAATCCAATTCCATTCTCACGCTCTATAGCCACGTGCGCATGGGCAGCTGGGCGACCATTGCCCCCAATCTGCATGTACAGCTGGCGG